>CAMLDH010000269.1 GCA_946478765.1 uncultured Oxalobacteraceae bacterium
TAGAGCGGTTTGCGGGTTGGTGTAAGGGAGCCAAGGTCGGGCCGAGGAGCGCACGTGTATGGGATATACACCGAGCACCGCAGGCCCGAGATTGGCCCCTTACACCAATCCGCAAACCGCTCTAGCCCAACGCGCTCAATCTTTGCCTGACAGGCTTACCGCTCTTTAAGCTTCTCGCGGAGTAAGCGCCAATTTCATCGCCTTTTGATAGAGGCCAAAATTGGCGCTTATGTCACCGTCAACCACGCCCCATGCATGGAATGTTCAGGCCGAAGACGGGGCTGCCAGCGCAGTGTCCCCGGAGAGACGGGCCTCGGTAGCTGCATGCCAGTTTTCAGCCTGTTCGGCAAATCCCTGGAGGCACTGGTGCAGCGCGGGCGCATCCAGCGATGCCAACGGTAGCCTGCCGTGCGCGATCACTTGCTGCGTGCGCGGATTGACGCTCCAGCATAAACTGTGACCAAGCACCTGCAACGTGAAATTGGCATGCAGCAGTGCCTGTGCGGCGATGCCGCCATCGTCCGACGGCAGTTTTCCGAAGTAGCCCACAAACAGAACCAGCGGTTCCACTTCATCTTCGTGGTACACGAGGTCGATTATCGTGTCGCGCACTTTTACCCGGCCGCGTTGCAGCAAGCCGTCCACATCCGTGGCGCCCATCAACTGCGCCCACTCACGGATCAGTTGTTCGTAGTTTTTTCGGCTCATGTTCTCATCTTTCTTTCATCGAATGATTTTCCAGTCATAACGGGTTTCCAGTTATCCAACAGGTCGTCGCTCACGTCTACCATCGCAAAGTACGCCGCATTCAGATCGAAGTTGTAGAAAGCCTGGTCGAATTTTTCACCGAGCCGGTCGCGGGCCTGCTTGGCCTGCTTCAGTATTGCGTTCTGTTGCCTAGGATTAACGATATCAGAGAAACACTTGACCGGCAGGTGTTGGCCGGCGAAGCAAGAGCCATCGTCGAGCGGCGGGAGTGTTCCTTCAGCCAGCAGTGATGCTCCCACGAAGCATTCGGCAATTTTCCGCTTGTCTTCTTTCTCTGGAAACCCATCAATAACGAACCATGCAGCACGAGCGACTTTCTTGGGGTAGATATCGACTGCAGTGCGCGAGATTTCGCTAATGGCGTCCGTATCCCCACTGAAGTAGGCGCGCATCAGCGTCACATCGCCGACAACCTCCGCCAGTTCCTGAGCCTCTCTCTGAGCCTGTTGTCTCCCTGTCACCGCCTTCATATGCGCTATAAGCACGTTGTTTTTGCTCATCTTCCCACTGTAGAGAATTTGTTCAGTCAGCGATTCTTCCAATATGTGCGAGTTGGGGCTGGCTTGCAGTGCTTGCTTGAATTCCGGATGAGTGAAGCAGTGGCAGTACTCGTGCATGGCAATATGCAAGCTGAGATCCGCTGGAGCGCTCAAAAGACGAGGAGAAAGACGTATCTTGTTGATGCCGTTGCCGTGAATGAGGCCTGCAATCATGCTATTTGGTATATCGTCTGATATTTCACCATCCACTTTATAGCAATGCGCGTCCGCCGGGATGTAGCTGCCGAATTGTTCCAACACGGCATGCCGAGCATGTTGCAAGAGTCGCTCGCCCACACGTTCGTAATTAGGACTGCCGGAGTTAGGCAAGGGGGCTTTTGCCTGCGTTATAGGACTGTCGGAGTTAGGCAAGGGGACTTTTGCCTGCGTACCCCCGTTGAATAACAAACCGGTTATAGGCGCTCTGAATAACCAACCGGTTAACATACTCAAACCCAAGAGAAAGGAAACGGGAGCAAGGGGACAGTTGCGGCTTGGAGCGGCATCCCTTCCACGCGCTGCGGATGACTCTGCCGCTTGGCCGGCCGAGTCTTTTTTGCGTGCGCGCGAGCCTTTTCGTCTGCGCGCAACCGAACCTCCAGCGGCACTGGCAGACGGTTTATCCGCCTCTGTCCCCGCATTTGCGGAAGTATCGTCATCAACGCTTGCCTTGCCAGCCTTGTCATGGACAGAGCGAAATCGTTGCAAACTCGCATGACTATCCTTGACTTCATAGCGGGGTAATTTCTGCTTGTCAACCTCCTTCTGGTCGTCCGTATGTTGTTCTGACGGGGCGGGATCTGGCTGACTCTGTGGTGCAGCCCTTAAGGAGGAAGAGGTTTCGGTACGGTTATTGATATGCATATGCCACTCTGTTAACGAAGTAAATTTTCATGCGCACTTTTCCCGGGAAATTCTGTGTAAAGGCCACTTCCTGGAAATCATAGAAAGG
The DNA here is from genome assembly GCA_946478765.1 of uncultured Oxalobacteraceae bacterium. The sequence goes on from CAMLDH010000269.1 coordinate 2,260, forward strand.
AGGAAGTTGCAGCACGGAAATGAAACGTGTACAACACTCATTGAAATGAGTGTTTCAGCAAAAAATTTAGTTCCATTTCCAAAGCTGCATCGAAGGTCGCGCACATTCGCGCTGCCGCAGTTGTTTACGGTACCGAGGAAAACTGCCTATGAAAACATCTATTCCCGCATCGAATCAAGCGCAGATCGAGCCGGTGCGGCAAGACCGCGCAGACCGGACGCAACAAGAGCGGACCGATTCGGCGCCTTCGTTCGTCGATGCGCGTCCCGCGGCGCTGGCGCAGTTCCGGCGCGAGGACGTGGCCAACCGGAGCGCACAAGCTACGCAACTCAAGGCTGTCGCGGACTTGATAGACGCCAGTCCGCGCACCGCACACGCACAAGCGATGGTTAAGATGGCGAACAGTGGGGGCGCAATCCAGGCCAAGCGCAGCTATCTGAACGGTGGCGAGAATCACATGGACAAAGCGTGGTCGCTGGTCCAGGCGTTCGAGAAATCGCAGGGGATTCCCGAAGAGAAGAGGCTTGACCACTCGGAATTCGTATACGGCATCACGGGGCTGACTGGCAGCGAGATCGATTACGGAGTGATCGACCTCGACAGCCCGCAGCAGGTGGGCCTGCTGTATTACGATATTCGCAAGCAGGCCGAAGACCTCGCCGGCATGGACAAGAAGGATTTGCGTACCAAGGACGAGCTCAACGACAAGAAGCGCGAAGAGGACATCGAAAAGGGCAAGATCGGCAACCAGGAAAAAGAAGCGAAGAAGCTGCGCCTGGAAAAGGAAGACGCCGATCGCACCTATCTCGCAAAATCGCCCAACCCGGACATGACTGTCGAGCTGGCGATTCTCGGAGCAGGCGCGGCGGTGGCCTACTACCTGACGAGCATGGGCGGCCAGATCAAGCGCGATCAGACAATCGTGATCGGGACCGTGCAGCCGTGGGCGGGCCTGCGCGGGCCGGGGGTGGTCAATCATCCGGAACACATGATTTCAGCCCTGCGCGACGAGGTGGGCTTGAAGGACGAACAGTTGATGGACCGCAAGGCATTTTCCGACAATCTGGAAACCGTCATCAGCAAGCGTGTGCGGCACAGGCTGGAGAAAAAGGTCAAGGAAGTCGACAAGATCACGCACAAGAGTACGCCGTTTTACAAAATCGTCCTCGAAGACGACACGACTTATTATGCGAAGAAGGTCGTGGCCGGGCTGGGTATCGGGTCGCACATGGACCGCGTGGTGAAATCAGAGAGCAATCCAGTCGTAGAGGGGAATATCGATCGCATCATGGATATGGATGTCTTCCAGCGGCAAGCCGAGAAGATCCATAAAGCGGCGGCGGAAGATCCCTCCTCGGTGACGGTGTTCATCGCAGGCGGGAATGCCGCGATCGACGTAGCCAAGACCTGCATGGATCTGGGATTCACCATCATCTGGTATCCGGGCGGGAATGCCCCGGCATTCCTGCAGGGCACAGACAACGAGGTGGTGGAGGAGGAATACAAAAAGTTTGTCCGGCAGGAGAAATCCAGGATCAAGATATACGAGGAGAAGCGCGCCGGACCGGTGGGCGCTGGCAGCAAGAAACCCCTGAGCATTTCGGGCAACGAGGCCGATTTTTACGTTTTCGGACAGGGGCCGGACGTGAGCCAGGTGAAGAAGATCTTCAACAAGGAGCACGTCCTCGATCACCTTGAAACCATGAAGGACAAGAACCATTATTTCCGCGGTGAAGGAGACGGCGCGGCGCTAGGGCTGCAGATGCCGGTATCGAAGGACGATCCGACTTCGCTGGAAATCATAGGCGGCAGCGCCTTCCGCATGGCAACCTCGGAGCAGGCCAAGGAGTTCAAGGGCGTGATCGACAGCTTGCCCAACAATGTCGTCGGCAACGATCAAGTGGCCCCGATCCGCGCCGAGGTGGAGGCCTCGCAGAGCTTCGTGCCCCCCTACGTGGAAGACGACGTCAACATGGCGGTCGATAACATCACCGTGATCGCCATCCATATCGCGGTCAAGTATCCGAACCTGTCGAAAGAGGATGCAAACATGTGGGCCGACCGCATCATACGCTGGCGCCGGCCGAGCCCGGAGGACATCGAGAAATACAAGATGCTGCAGGGACCGATCCCGAATCCACATGCAAAGCCGAGGGAAAACGCACAGAGTTTTTCTGCGTGGTTCAAGAAGCGCCTTTCGGAGGAGAACGAGAAGGCGAAGCAAAAGTAGGTTTGCCGTGTAAATGACGACAATATGAGAAACGACAATACGTCAAATTTTCCATGAGCGATGGTTGAGCCACAGCGTCACGCCAATATACGCAGATCACGGAAAGCAAAAAATGACTCCCGAAGAAATCGTTGCCACCCTCAATCGAAGGAACCGTACGATCCTTTACACGCGACAGGATTATCAATCCATGACGCCCGAGCAAATACTCGCGTTAATGGATTCTGCCGCTCTGCACGGCTTTCAATACGGCAGCAATGTTGCACTTTCAATGGTCCAGGGCGCGCTGTTCGTGCAGCTCGCGCGCACGACCGGCCACGACAAGAATCAACAATCGGAACACACCAGACCAACCTCACCCAAATAGTGGAGCACTTGGCAATGGAATACCCATAAATTCACAACATCTCCACCCTGGACAAGAATATCCACAGCACTGAAATAACGACACTCCCCGTTAGCGTGATGCAGGACCCTGTGAAAAACCAGGCAGCCACCACGCGGGTTTCCAGTATCTGGTCGAAGAGACAGCCTAGTCCAAAAGCAAGGGCGGCAAGCACCGACCAGCGCCGCAAATAGATCGGCAAATACCGGCGCATTTTTCTATTGTGCTGCCACGCCGAATGCCGCTCGAACGGATTCTTCGCCTTGGTCATGTCGGCAAACAACCAGTCGAAAAATAGAAAGCGGTAAAGAAGGGTCCCGAATCGAATGCCGGCGCCAACTGTGGGAGCCGTGTCTTCCTGGCCATGCTGCGGGGCAGGTTTTTGTCGCATGTTCGTACTGACGATCTGCGTGAATCTCGCTGAGACAGCAGAACCGTCAAAACGATCCGCACGAAAGTCATGGCGGCGTTGACGCCGGTGACGTCGGCAACGGGGCCGCTTTGGATCGTTTGTATTGGCAAGGCCTTTCCCGAAGAGAACGGACAGCGATCGCCGAACCCGGCGCTTGCTCGTTCATCAAGCAACGCGTTCTTACTGAGATCAATCAATGCGCGTATCAGAACAAAGAATTGCACGTCGGGTCTGACTATCCATCATGCCGGTTGCGGGCGGGCACTTACGTTTGAGAGCGGACAGTCAGTT
>CAMLDH010000270.1 GCA_946478765.1 uncultured Oxalobacteraceae bacterium
GCCGGCGAATGGGTGTGCGAGCGCAAGCAACAAGATTGCCATGGCCGCTGTTGCTTGCTTGAATTTCATCTCTTGCCTCCTCGGAATAAGCAGGTTTGACCAACAAAAAATAGGAAACAACGTGGGTGGAATAAGGCTGTTCCAAACCTTTTACCGATCGGTATCTTTTGTAGGAGCGGACCTCCCTTGCCAGGCAATCGCTGCGGCAAGGAGACTATGCCATTTCGCTGTCAGCCTGCGGCTTTGTCGAATGTTCATCTTGCTTTCCTCGGCTTTGTTAAAAAAGGTGGATGGGACACTTGCAGCCTTCGGTCTTCGATGCCTTCCTTCTGCAAGAAAAAAACCGCAAGCGCCGGCAACAGGATCAGCGCGCCCAACAGGTTCCAGAGAAACATGAAGGCAAGCAGGATGCCCATGTCGGCCTGGAACTTGATGGGCGAAAAGACCCAGATGCCAGTGGCAATCGCGAGCGTGAAGCCTGTCAGCATGACGACTCTCCCAGTGAACAGCATCGTCCCGGCATACGCGTCCTGCAAGCTCATCCCCGCGCGCAACCGCGCCAGCAGCACGGCCAGCACATAAAGACTGTAGTCCACGCCGATGCCCGCGCCCAGCGCGATGACGGGCAAGGTCGCCACTTTGACGCCGATGCCCAGCGCCACCATGAATGTTTCGCAAAGAACAGCCGTAAGGACCAGCGGCATGACGGCACAGACCACCGCGCGCCAGGAACGGAAATTAATAAAGCAGAGCAAGATCACTGCGGAATACACCAGCGCCAGCATCGGAAAATGGGAACGTTTGACCACGACGTTGGTCGCCGCTTCGATCCCGGCGTTGCCTGCCGCCAGCAGGAACAGGGCATCGTTCGTATTGTTCTTGCCGGCAAAGCGCTCCACGCCGGCAGTCACGCGCGTGAGCGTATCGGCCTTGTGATCTTGCAGATAGACATAGAGCGGGAGCAGATCGCAGTTCTGGCTGAACAGCTCCCGCGGCGCACTCGTGGTGAAGGCATTCAACATGCCCTGGGTACGGGGCAGGTCGTACCACTTCGGGTTTCCCTCGTTCATACCGACGGAGAGTCGTTTGCTCAGTCCGGCAAACGATAGTGTGGAGATGACGCCAGGGAGCTGTTGCAATTGCCATTCCAAGGCATCGATCCGCAGCAACACATCGTAGTCCACGCACTTGAGTGGCGGCGTTTTCACCATGACGGCCAGAATGTCGCTGCTGGCAGCGTAATTGGCAGTCATGAACGCATTGTCGCGGTTATAGCGGGAATCCGGCCGCAGTTCCGGGGCTCCCGGGTCCACGTCGCCAATGCTCAGGCGGGTACTTGCCGCAAACCCCGCGATCCCCAGCACAGCGGCGAATGCGATCACGATGCCCGCATATTTTTTCCGGGTGAGCCGCTTGAATAAGCGTTCGGCATGTAGGGATGCGCCAGTCAGTTCTGTGCGGATACTCCTGCGCGCCGCGGTCGCGCTGACGCCCACATAAGACAGCAGAACCGGCAACAGCATCAAATTGGTCACAATCAATATCGCTACACCGATGCTCGCCGTCAGCGCCATGTCTTGTATCGCCCGAATCGGAATCACCGTCAGCACGGCAAATCCCACCGCATCGGCCAGCAGCGCGGTCAATCCCGCCAGGAACAGGCGCCGGAAGCAATAGCGCGCCGCCACCACCCTATGCGTGCCGCGCCCGATATCCTGCATGATCCCGTTCATTTTCTGCGCGCCGTGGCTCATGCCGATCGCAAACACCAGGAACGGCACCAGCATCGAGTACGGATCCAGCGTGTGGTCCGGCGTCGGCAACAGCCCCAATAAACACACCACTGCCGCCAGCGAGCAAAACACGACCAGGAAGGTACTGCGGACGCAGCGCGTGTGCCAATAGAGCAGGGCAGCCGCAATGAGGACGGAGAGCATGAAGAACGCCAGCAATACGTCCAATCCTTCGATCAGATCGCCCGCCACCTTCGCGAAGCCGGTGATATGGATCTTGAGCGTTGCCGTTTGATATTGCGCACGCATCTTTTCCAGCGCCTCGGAGAACTTCCCGTAGTCGAGCGCCTGCCCGGTAACGGGATCCCGCTCCAGCAGAGGGACCACGATCACGGTAGACCGGTAATTCGCCGCCACCAGTTGACCGATCTCGCCCGATCGTTCAATGTTGGTGCGCACCTGCCCGATGCTCGCGGCGGAACCATCATAGGTGTCCGGCATGACCGGACCGCCGTCCAATCCGTCTTCCGTGACGGCCACCCAGCGTACCGACGGCGTCCACAAGGATTTCATATACGGCCGGTCCACGCCGGGGAGCAGAAATGTTGTGTCATTGATGCGGCGCAAGGTCTCGATGTAGTTCGCATCGAGGATCGTGCCCTGCGTCGTTTCCACCGCAATGCGTACCGTATTGCCGAGGCCGCTCAACGCATCCTTGTGCGCAAGATAATTGACGATATACGGATGCCCCATCGGGAGCATGTTCTCGAAGCTGGCATTGTAGGTGAGCCGGGTGGCGCGCGTACCGAGCACGGCGATCGCCAGCAGGCAGAGAAAGAGAATCATCAAGCGGTGATTGAATATCAGCCGTTCAAGGCGGGAACCGGATTGCCGGTCGAAATCTTGCAGTCTAGGAAGAACAGGATAGTCGGCAAAGGCGGTATGGCGTGTCATGGGATGGCTTGCCGAATGGATACCCGATCGATCCCTCTTGCTCCCGACAAGACGAGATCGCCGTTGGCGGCTTGCGCCACACTGGAGAACGGGAAACGCCGCGCCACCGCCAAGGCCTTGAAACTGCGGCCTTGATCGGTACTGCGCAGCACTTCGCCGGCCTGGCTCGCCAGCACGATGGAACCGTCGGTCAACACCAGGCCTGCCGTCAATGCCGCCGGGGTGCCGGTATCGATCTTGCGCCAGTGATGCCCGGCATCCTGCGACCAATAGGCGTTACCCCGTAATCCATATGCCAGCACGTTTTCTTTTCCGAACGGGAGGATGCCGAACCAGCTCCCTCGATAGGGCGTGTTGATTTCAATGAACGTTTGACCCGCATCGGTAGAGCGGTAGAGCGCGCCTTCTTCCCCCGCGAGGTAGACCGAGGCGCCGAGGGACCGGATGCAATACAGATGCTTGTCAGTTGCTTTTTCGATATGGGCTTGCCAGGGAAGCCAGGTTGTGCCGCCATCTTGCGTCGCGAAGAAAAGACCATAAGCGCCGACAAGGAAGCCGCGCTTTTCGTCTGCAAACCAGATATCGAAAAAGGGTTTGTCCGGTCCTTCGCGCAGCAGCCGTTGCGCCTCGTTCAATCGCCGCCGCGCCTGGTCGTCGTCGTGCGCCATCGCATGTTTTTGAGCGTCTTCCAGCATCAATCGAACGGCCTGGTTTCCATCCAGTTGCTTGCCCCAGCTTGCCCCGCCGTCTTCCGTATGCAATACCGCGCCGGAATGGCCGACCGCCCAGCCTTTGTTCTGCGTGACAAAATGGACGGCGGTCAGCGTCGCGCTGACCGGTACCCGTGCCTGCTGCCAGGAAATTGCGCCGTCGTCGGAGAACAAAACAATCCCACGCTCGCCCACCGTCAGCAAACGCCGGCCTGCCCGCGTAACAGCCAGCAGAACGGAACTGCTTGCCCGCGCACTGATCAAGGCGGGTTGCTCCAGCACATCCGGCGTGGCGCCAATCGCATGCCCAGCATGAATCTCTACTGCAACGGCAATCAAGCGCGTTACCAGGATAAAAGCAAAGGTATGCGAATTCACGTTGTCTACACCAAGTCTTGTCAGCTTGTGGCAACAGAGAAATACAAATTAGACTATCGGCTGAATAATGAGTTCTTGTCAGGCTGTATGCCGCCAAGCAGCCGTTCATTCAACGCGGTTCGATCAATGCAATTTCACTTGATGATTGGCGATGGCATTGATTTCCTTTGGCTTTCTGCGCATCATCGCAGCGACTGTTATGAACAGCGCTTTTGCGCAAATCAACAGGCGCCCCTAATCGACGACACTCTCGCCGTGAAGCGCCACGTCCAGGCCTTGCCGCTCCACCTCCTCCGGCACGCGCAAACCCAGCGTGAGATCGAGGATCTTGAGGATGAGGTAGCTCATGACGAAGCTGTAAAGGAGCGTGGCAGCGACGCCGATCGACTGGGTGACGATGCTGCCCGGCTGTCCGCCGTAGAGGGCCGTGTTCGCGAATACCCCGGTGAGCAGGGCGCCGACAATCCCGCCGACGCAATGGACGCCGAACGCATCAAGCGAATCGTCGTAGCCGAGTGCCTTCTTGACCGAGGTGGCAGCGAAAAAGCAAATGATGCCGGCGGCGATGCCAATGATCACGGACGGCGTAGGCGTGACGAAGCCTGATGCGGGCGTGATCGCCACCAGGCCGGCCACGGCCCCCGAGGCGATGCCCAGCACGCTGGGCTTGCCCTTGACGATCCATTCGGTGAACATCCATGCCAGGGCTGCAGCCGCCGTGGCAATCTGGGTGACCGCCATGGCCATCCCGGCACGCCCGTCGGCCGCGACCGCAGAGCCGGCATTGAAGCCGAACCAGCCCACCCACAGCAGCGACGCGCCGATCAAGGTAAGCGTCAGGTTATGCGGGGCCATCGCCTCCCTGTTGTAGCCCACGCGTTTGCCCAGCACCAGGGCGCAGGCGAGCGCCGCAATCCCGGCATTGATGTGCACCACCGTGCCGCCGGCGAAATCGAGTATTCCCTTCGACGCTAGCCAGCCGCTCGGCTCCCACACCCAGTGCGCGACTGTCGAATACACGACAATGGACCAGATGCCCATGAACCAAAGCAGTGCCGAGAACTTCATGCGTTCGGCGAACGCACCGCAAATGAGGGCGGGCGTGATGATGGCGAAGGTGAGCTGGAACATCGCGTAGACGGTTTCGGGAATCGTTGTGCCCAGATGGCTCACCGAGACTTTGCCAGGCACTGCCGCCACGGCCGGCGTATTGCTGGTGGCGGCGACCGCAGCCACGTCCTTGGCGTAGATCATGCCGTTCATGAACAGCCGGCTGAAGCCGCCGAAATACGGGCTGCTGCCGGGGGTGAAGGCAAGGCTGTAGCCGACGGCCCACCATAGTAGGGTGACCAGGCAAGTGATCGCAAAGCTCTGCATCAGCGTAGCCAACACATTCTTTTTGCGGACCATGCCGCCGTAGAACAGCGCCAGGCCCGGCACCGTCATCATCAGGACCAGTGCAGTGGAAGTCAGCATCCAGGCGGTATCGCCGGGGTTGATCTGCGCGTTGGTAATGACGGAGGGCTCTGTGGTCGAAGGCGAGGGCGGTGCTGCCGGGGCAGCCACAGCGGCAGCGGCAGGAGCCGGCCCGGCCGGCTTGTCCTGGGCGCAGGCCGCGCCGCCGACAACCAGTACCGCCGCCACTAAGCAGATGGACAAAAGTTTTTTGACAAAAGATCTATTCATGATTGCGACATCCATGACGCCGGAACGTATTGATGCATTCGACCCCCCCTTGCAGGGCGCACACAGGCTTGCAAGCCTGTGCCGTTCCGCAAGCAGGC
>CAMLDH010000271.1 GCA_946478765.1 uncultured Oxalobacteraceae bacterium
TGGCGATCAGGTGAAAGAACAGGGCGTATGCCAGCCCGGTGCAAAGCACCCCCAATACGAAGACCGCGCCGATCGTCGCCACCGTTGCGGCGGCAAATGCGGCCGGCAGCGTCGGCAGCGCCAACGGCAGCAGCGCAAGCGCCGCAGTCAGTTGGCTGCCGGTCGCAATAGCCAATGGCGCAATGCCTGCCGCCTTCATGCGGGTATAGGTCGCGGCAAAACCGTAGCAAATAGCCGCGCCCAGTCCGGCCAGCACGCCGCCGATCACTTCGGCGGTCACGGCGGTCGGGCCAATGCCGACCAGCACCGCGACGCCGACCAGGCCCAGCACGCACGACGCCAGGCGCATGGCGCTCAAGCGCTCGGCCAGCAGTAAAAATCCGAACATGCCGGTAAAGATCGGCGCCAGCGAATTCATGGTCGCCATGTAAGCCGCAGGAATGTGCAAAGCAGACCATGCGAACAGGGCAAATGGAATCGCGGTGTTGGTCAGTCCGATGATCAGGTAGGTGCGCGCATTGCGGCGCCATGCAAAGTCGGTGCCGCGCGATTGGGCGAACAGATACAGTGCGATGCCGCCCAGTGCGATACGGCCGAAAGTCGTCACCAGCGGACCCAGCACCGGTGACGCGATACGCATCAGCATGAAGCTGGTGCCCCAGATCGCGCCGAGCAGCAAGAGCCTGACAATATTGGAGGCGGACATGGTTATGCGCCTTTTTCGTTGTGCACAGGCAGCATGGAGGGAGAAGCCAATGGATGATCGGATTGCGGTGTCGGCATGATTTTTCAGCGCTAATGTCAATGTAAATGCCGATAGTAGGCTATGCGGGCGCGCCGCGCTAACGACATTTATTGACATGTGATGTTAGAAAAACTAACAATATGCGATGCGCCAGACACCATTGCACGCCTTGCACACGTTCGATTCCGCGGCCCGGCATCAGAGTTATTATCAGTTTTAAATCCTCAGACCCATCCTATTTCCGAAGCGCAGAGCATATGCCCAAGTTCGCCAAATATTTCCTGATTACTTTCAGCGCATTGATCGCGTTGGCGCTGATCGCAGCCGGCATCATTGCCGCGACCTTCAACCCCAACGATTACAAGCCGCTGGTCATCAAGCTGGTGCAGGAAAAAAAGCAGCGCACGCTAGCCATACCCGGCGACATCAAGCTGACGTTCTTTCCCAGGCTCGGCGCCGATCTGGGCCGGGTCAGCCTGTCCGAGCATGGCGGCAGTGCCGAATTTGCATCGATTAACAACGCCAAGGTATCGCTGGCATTGATTCCGTTGCTGTCCAAACACGTCGTCGTCGATCGCGTCGTGGTCGACGGAATCGCGGCCAACATCAAGCGCTTCAAGGATGGCAGCACCAATTTCGACGATCTGTTGTCGCAGGATGAATCGGGCCAGCAAATCAAGTTTGCTATCGATAGCGTGCACGTGACCAATGCGAAAATATTGTTTGACGATCGGCAGAACAATCGCCAACTCGCCGTGACCAACCTGAATATCGAAACCGGCAAGATCGCCAACGGCGTGTCGAGCAAGTTCGATATCAGCGCCGACGTCAAGGACAGCAATCCGGTCATCGATGCAAAGCTCGCGGCGAAAAGCGGATTCAGGATCGATCTCGATCAAAAGCATTACGTATTGGATGGGCTGGATGCGGATGTCAAGGGCCGGTTCGCCGATTTCACCGATCTCGTCATCCAGCTGAAGGGCAATGCCGATCTGAAGCCGGCGGTCGCGCAGTTTGCATTGGACGACCTCGCGCTGAAGGTGAGCGGCAAGCATGCCGGGCAAACCATTGATGCGAAGTTCGATGCGCCAAAGCTTGCCATCACCGATAAAGCCGTCGCGGGCGGGAAGTTGAGCGGCAACGCAAAGTTGACCGAGGGCGCACGCACCATCAATGTCAACTTCGCCGTGCCGTCGTTTGAAGGCTCGCCGCAGGCATTCACGCTGCCATCGCTTGCGCTGGACGTCGCGCTGAAGGATGCCCAACTCGACGCCAAGGCCGGTATATCGGGCACGCTGTCCGGCGATCTCGACAAGATGCTGTTCACGTCGCCGCAGCTGCGCGTTGCGCTGGAGGGCAAAGAGGGCGACCGGCCCATCAAGGGGGCATTGAGCACGCCGCTGACCGCCAATATGAAAACGCAGGCGATCGAATTGCCGGCAATTGCCCTCGCTTTCACGCTCCCCAATCCGGGCGGCGGCTTGCTCAATCTGAAAGCTGCGGGCAAGGCAGGCATCGATATCGGTAAGCACGCACTATCGGCGGCGCTCAAAGGCAGCATGGACGATAGCGCGTTTGATGCGCGGCTGGGACTGTCCCAATTCGCGCCCCTGGCGTATACGATCGACCTTGCCATCGATCGCCTCGATGCTGACCGTTACCAGTCCAAGCCGACCGTGGCGGCAACCGCAGCGGGGCCGGAAGCGCCGCTCGACCTTGCCGCGCTCAAGGATCTGCATGCGAGCGGCAGCGTAAAAATCGGCGCACTCAAGGTAAAAAACATCAAGGCATCGAACGTCCGTTTTGATCTGCGTGCCGCCGCCGGGAAAATCGTTGTCAGCCCGCTGGCGGCCAATCTCTACGGCGGCACGGTTGCCGGCGCGTTGTCGGTTGCGGCAAGCAATCCATCGCGCGTGGAGATACGCCAGACCCTGCAGGGCATCAATCTCGGCGCATTGCTGAAGGATGCAATCGGCAAAGAGCCTGTCGATGGCAAGGGCAACCTGCAGCTGGATGTGCGCATGCAAGGGGCGAGCGTCACGCAAATGAAAAAGGGCTTGAGTGGCTCGGCGCGGCTGGAGTTGCGCGATGGCGCGGTACGCGGCGTCAATGTCGCGCAAGCGATTCGTGACGCGAAGGCGACGATCGGGACGATCAAAGGGGGCGAAGCGCCGCGCAGCGGGACCGGTTCCGGCAATGAAAAAACCGATTTCAGCGAGTTGAACGCCAGCTTTCGCATCGCCAATGGTGTCGCGCACAATGACGATTTGACCATGAAGTCGCCGCTGATCCGCCTGGCGGGATCGGGCGATATCAATATCGGCGAAGAGCGGCTCGATTATCTGGTCAAGGCGACCGTGGTGTCGACCTTGCAAGGCCAGGGCGGACCGGAACTGCAGGCGCTAAAAGGCGTGACCGTGCCGGTCAGACTGTCCGGACCGTGGACGGCGATCGGCTGGAAGATCGATTTTGCCGGCTTGGCAAGCGAACTTGCCAAGCAAAAGATCGACGAAAAGAAAGAGGAAGTGAAAACCCGGCTGCAAGAACAATTGAACGAGAAGCTGAAAGGCTTGTTCGGCAGATAATACCCGTCATCCCCCATTGCGCTTGCCGCCAATCGCGTTGCGGCGGGCTACTTCCGCTTTCTGCGTTTTGGCGCGAGCATCGTGCTGCGGCAGGAGCCTGCGCCGCAGCGGCAACCGTAGGCGCGCTTGATGGTGGGCGTGTGGCGCTCTTCGATAATCAAGCCATAGTCGTAATTCAATTCCTCGCCGCGCGAGATATCGCGCAACGCATAGATGAAGACGCGGCCGTCTTCTTCGCGCGCCTCGCAATTGGGCTCGCACGCATGGTTGATCCAGCGTGCGTCATTGCCATTGGCGCCGCCGTCGATCATCAATCCGCTTTCCAGGCTGAAGAAAAATGTGTGATACGGATTGTCCGCGTTGTAACTGCCGCGTTCGGCAGCGGTATCCGCATCGATGTGCTCGCCGATATATTCGATGATGCAGGTGTCGGCCGGTATTTTGCGCGCGGCAAACACGCCTTTGCCGTGAATGCGGGAGTTGCGGACGATGTGAAACGCCGTGGCGTGATCAGCGAAGGATTCAGGGGTTTTTGATTGACGCATTTTCTATCTAGTTAATGTGAGCACCATGAAGCACTAGCGCTAGTGTCGTGACTTGGAGCCTATCCCGGTAGGGCGCCATCCAGAGCCCTACCGGGATAGGCTCTTATTACGCCAGGACTCCATTCGCATTCTTCTGGCGCCGATTTTCCACAATTGGGTGCGGTGCACAACAACGGGGTATGCAAACGCAAAATCAGCAAAAGCCATACCACCACTCGTGCCGGATTCGTGCTGCCAAGCGCGGTACCCGCGGCGGACGCGATTTGCTTTCGCCCTATCCATTATGCAAGCGCCATGCAGGTTTGACGCCAGTTTGACCGGACGTTTGCATAACAAGCATTCTTTTAAATATTGTACCTGTTTCATTGTCGCGCAATGCAGCAAGGGTCGTTTTGCGGTAGGTCGAACGCGGCAAAAATCGAGGAATGCCGTGCGTGTCGCATGCACGCACTGTTGCGTTTTGTGCAGTTGCAAATGATCCGCGCGGTCAAATTTTTCATTGGCCGGTGCTTGTGTTTAAACAATGCCGATCGCCTTTTTCACTTCAAAATTAATGCTTTGTCGCGAGCAACTTTCCAAAAAGTTTTATGTCTGTATTTAAATGATTCCCGAGTGCAAAATTTACTTCACGGTCATGCAAAAGAACGCGTATTATTAAATTGCGGAGTAGTAATGCTATATCGAAATCAGATCCCAACGACCGATAGCTTCACATCAAAGGACATGCCATGAAAATCTTTGACAATTACACGGCGCGGTATGAGCGGACCAAGGAAGAAGAGTATTCCCTGCAAGAATATCTGGAGTTGTGCAAGCGCGATCGACTCGCTTACGCCTCTGCTGCCGAACGCATGCTGGCAGCCATTGGTGAACCCGAGTTGATCGACACGCGTCACGACACCCGCCTGTCCCGCATCTTCGCCAACAAGATCATTAAAATCTATCCTGCGTTCCGTGATTTCTACGGCACCGAAGAGGTGATCGAACAAGTTGTGTCGTACTTTCGCCATGCGGCGCAAGGACTGGAAGAGCGCAAGCAAATTCTGTATTTGCTCGGACCGGTCGGCGGCGGCAAGTCGTCGGTTGCCGAGAAACTCAAATCCCTGATGGAAAAAGTCCCGTTCTATTGCATCAAGGGCTCGCCCATCAACGAATCGCCGCTCGGCCTGTTCAATGAAGAGGAAGACGGCACCATCCTCGAAGAGGATTACGGGATCCCGCGCCGTTATCTGCGCACCATCCCGAGCCCGTGGGCGGTCAAGCGTCTGCATGAATTCAATGGTGACATCAACCAGTTCCGCGTGGTCAGGCGCTATCCCTCGATCCTGAAGCAGGTTGCGATCTCGAAAACCGAACCGGGCGATGAAAACAACCAGGATATTTCATCGCTGGTCGGCAAGGTCGATATCCGCAAGCTGGAAGATTATGCGCAGGATGATCCGGACGCCTACAGCTATTCCGGCGGCCTGTGCCTGGCGAACCAGGGACTGATGGAATTCGTCGAAATGTTCAAGGCGCCGATCAAGGTGCTGCACCCGTTGCTGACCGCCACCCAGGAAGGCAATTACAAAGGCACTGAAGGTTTCGGCGCGATTCCGTTTGACGGCATCGTGCTGGCGCACTCGAACGAATCGGAATGGAAGGCGTTCAAGAACAACAAGAACAACG
>CAMLDH010000272.1 GCA_946478765.1 uncultured Oxalobacteraceae bacterium
CTTCGTTGCCGTCCTCGTCATCCTCGTGGTGATGGCCATGCGCGCCATGCACGTGCTCGTGTGCGATCTCTTCATCGGTGGCGACGCGAACCTCCGCCACATTCAGCGTGAAGCGCAATGCCATGCCGGCCAGCGGATGATTACCGTCCAGCACCACTTTGTCATCCGCAATGTCGGTGACGGTAAAAATCAGCGCGCCCTCTTCGTCATCGTCGCTATCGGGCGTGCCCTCGAATTGCATGCCGACTTCCAGCGGGGTCGGCAAGCGATTGCGCGGTTCGATCTTGACCAGATTCGCGTCGTATTCGCCGAATGCGTCATCCGGCTCGACCTGGATAGTCGTCTCAAAACCGACATCCTTGCCTTCCAGCGCTTCTTCAATTTTCGGCAGGGTGTTTTCATAGCCGCCATGCAGATACACCATCGGCTCCCGGCTTTCCTCGATCAGATTGCCTTGAGCATCTGACAGCTTGTAGTGCACAGTCACCACTGTATTTTTGGCAATCTTCATAATCATTCCTTTCATTTGATATTCGGACAATTATACCTGTGTCGGAAATAGTCGGACTTTACCAGGAAACAGCGCAAAAAATTGTCCAACCAAATTTACACGCATAATCCATGCCGCGTACAAATGGCATCTTCCGCGTGACGTTTTGCGATTTGCACATGAAGCTGATACAGACAATGGTGACTGCGGAGAATTTGCAATTGCGAGCCTATATAATGGCGGCATGAAAAAAATGACTCTGTTGGGTGGCCTGACGCCCGCACAATTCCTCTGTGATTACTGGCAAAAAAAGCCCTTGCTGATTCGCCAGGCATTCCCTGCTTTTCACCCTCTTTTGTCGCGCGATGCGCTGTTCGATCTCGCGGCCCGGGACGATGTGGAGTCGCGCTTGATCACGCATTTCAAGCAGCAATGGCAAATGAAAAGCGGACCAATTGAACAACTGCCGCCGCTCAAGCAAAAGGAGTGGACGCTGCTGGTACAGGGCGTCAATCTGCACGACGATTCGGTCGATGCATTGCTGCGCCAGTTCCGCTTTCTGCCCGATGCGCGTCTGGACGATTTGATGATCAGCTATGCAACCGAGTCGGGCGGCGTCGGACCACATGTCGACTCTTACGACGTATTCCTTTTACAAGCGCATGGACAACGGCGCTGGCGCATCGGTGCGCAAAAGGATCTGAGCCTGGTTGAGGGCATGCCGCTGAAAATCCTGCGCAGCTTTGCACCGGACCAGGAATTCGTGCTGGAGCCAGGCGACATGCTGTATCTGCCGCCGCATTATGCGCACGACGGCGTTGCGCTCGGTGAGTGCATGACGTATTCGATCGGCTTTCGTACGCCGTCTTTTCAGGAATTGGGTGAAGCATTCCTGCAATTCATGGCAGACTCGATCGATCTGCCCGGCCGCTATGCCGATCCGGAGTTGGCGCCCAGCCGGCATCCCGCAGAAATCAGCCCTGACATGCTGGCCCAAATCGCAGCAGAGTTGAGCAAAGTCAAATTTACGGACGACGACATCACGATTTTCCTCGGCGAATATTTGTCGGAGCCAAAAGCCAATCTGTTTTTCGATCCTCCGGCACGGCCGCTGACCATGGCGCGTTTTGTCCAGGCAATGACAAAACGCGGCGTTGCGTTATCCCGAAAGACCCAGATGCTCTACCGCGGGAAACATATTTTCATCAATGGCGAATCGTTTGCCGTTGGACGTGCGGACAAGACGCATTTATGTGCCTTGGCTAATACCCGCAGACTGGATGGTCCAGTCATAGCCCACGCATCGCAAGACTTCAAGGAAGCGCTCTTTGAGTGGTATCAGGACGGCTGGCTCGATCTTGCTTAAGAGTTCTTGCCGAAGACTTTGAGATCGACAAAATTTTCTTACAACAATTTCTATCTCATTAGTGAGGCACGTTTATTTCCTTCTATTGCTCTGTAAATTCTGCGACAAATCCTTGCTGAAGGCTTACAAATACTTACTAAAAAGAAAATGGAGTATGCAACGATATAAAAAAACCCGCTATAATCGCGAGCTAGGAAGCTTTCGTTGTGTGGCACCGCACCATTTGGTTCGAAGAAACCTGCGAAGACGCCCTATCGAGCGATAATTACCGGTAATTATTCATCGCAATATTTTTTGATTTTTTTGAAGGAAAACCCATGAAAAAAACGCTGTTGATCGCTTCCCTGTTGGCTATTGCTCTGGCTGCTTGCGGTAAGAAAGAAGAAGTTGCTGCTCCTGCTCCTGTAGCCGCTCCTGCTGCTGCACCTGCTGTTTCGACACCTGCTGCTGACGCTGTTGCTGCACCTGCTGCACCTGCTGCACCAGCCGCTGCTGACGCTGCTGCACCTGCTGCTGCCGCTTCGACTCCTGCAGCTTCGGCTCCTGCCGCTGCTAGCGCATCTGCATCCAAGTAATCTCGAATTGCTTATTGAAGCCGACCTTCGGGTCGGTTTTTTTATTTCAGATTCCGTTTTCTCTCGTAGCTGTCACTGATTGGCCAAACAGAACTCTAGCTCATGCCACCATCGGTACCCACGCAAACCCCTCTTCCTGACACGCAATCATCACTGTCGCTTGGTCCGTACCAAGTACGCTGTATAGCGCGTCACGCGCCAGTTCCGGTGTATTGTTTTGTTTGCTTAAATGTGCGCCGACAACAGTCTTGAGACGCGATCGATCGAGTGCAGCAAGAATTTCAGCGGTTGACCGGTTGGACAAATGGCCATAAGCGCCGCCGATGCGCTGTTTCAGCGATGGCGGATACGCCGAGTTGGCGAGCATTTCCCGATCATGATTGCATTCCAGCAGCAAGGCATCGCACCCGCCCAGCACGTCGATCATATGTGGCGTGGCATGGCCGGCGTCGGTCAATACCCCGAGCTTGCAGTGCCCATCATTCGCGACATACTGGACTGGTTCCCGCGCATCGTGCGGTACGGTATAGGGAGATAGTTCGAGGTCGCCGATGACCAATGGATCGCCATCGCGACAAAAGTGAATCGTTACGCCCGCGCTATCCTTTTGTACCGCTTGAAAGGTGCCGAAGGTCAACCAAACGGGGATACGGTGACGCCGTGCAAACTTGAAAACACCACCGACATGATCCTGATGTTCATGCGTTACGATGATGCCGGACAGATCGGCCGGTGTCATCTCCAATCTGGCCAGGCGACGTTCGGTTTCGCGAATGCCGAAACCGCAATCCAGCATAACCGCAGTGCATGTCATGCCGGATGCAGTGGAAATCAAGAGTGAATTCCCTTCGCTGCCGCTTCCCAGGCTAGCGAACTTCAACGGCGAACCTTGGCTGCGATGTTCACTGCGATGGGCGAAAGCGGCTTACTTGAGCTGCTCGTTCAGCAGGGACAGAATCTTGTCGGCCGTTTGCGATGCGTCCGACTTGCCGTCGTTATTGAGTACCGCAACCTGGCTGGTATCGGTGCCTGATCCTTTGACGGTGACGCGATAGCGCTGCGCTGCCTTGGCTTTTTCGTCGTCGGAGCCGAAGGAGAATAATTTGGACAAGAAACCCTTCTCGCCCGCCGATTTGCTTTGCGCATCCTTGCCTTGATCAACGTAACGGACAAAGTACAGCCCTTGCACACGATCGCGATCCTCGACAGTAAAGCCGACACGATCAAGCGCCAAGCCAACACGACGCCAGGCACGATCGAATCCCTCGTCTACTTCGACGTAAGCGCCGTTGGTGCCCTTGACCAGTTTGGCCCGTGCTTGCTGCGGCGTTGCATTGACCACGATTGCCTTGGCACGTGTGGTTTCGCCCCCCAGACGCGCCATCATGCGCGACAGGAATTCCGCCTCGAGTTCCGGATCGGACGGACGTGGCGTCCACACGGCACCGTCTTTCTGTTGCCCGGTAATCACTTCCTGTGCGCCGCGATGGCTGATATAAATTTCAGTCGCGCCGTCCGCCGTACGTTCCAGACGAGTACGGAACTTGTCGCGCTCACCGGTCGAATAAAGTGAATCAAGAATTTTACCCAGCGTATTGCGAAGGACATCCTGCGGAATTTTTGCGCGATTCTCTGCCCAATCGGTTTCCATCACGCCGGCCTCCGGCGACTCGATACTGATCAAGAATCCGGAATCCTGCCAAAAATCCTTCAACTGCGGCCACAGCACTTCGGGCGTCTGCTTGACGACCAGCCAGCGCTGATTGCCTGCACGCTCAATACGGATATCGCCCGCGGCATTGGGTGCAACCGCGGCACTCGCCGTTGCCACCGGACGCATGCCTTGCTGCAGGTTATAACCGGATGCAGTGGCGGTTCCTCTGTTGGCCTCGGGGATCGCGTAACGATTGTCGCGCTGCAGTTGCGTCAAATCCGGCGGCACTTCCAGCGACGCGACGGAAGCCTTGCTGGCACTCTTATAATCGAGCCGGTCCGGCTCCAGCACGGAAGTAACCGAGCCGCAGCCTGCCAAACTGGTCAGCGCGACGGCATAAAAAAGTCCACGTTGAGCGATACTGCGTTGAGCCATGTAAAGGTTCTTCCGATTAGTCATGTCGATACTGAATTAGGTAATTTCGGGGCAATACCGGGCCGAGCTCATTTCGAAACCAGGCCCATTTCCGGCGCTTATTGTAATACACCCGATTCGCGCAACGCTGCACGCACCGTGTCATGGCATTCCGCTGCGAGCGGCACCAGTGGCAAGCGAATGCCGGAGTGCATCATCCCCATCTGTGTCAACGCCCATTTCACGGGAACCGGATTCGGTTCGACGAACAGCTTGTTATGCAAGGGCAAAAGCTGATTATTGATTTCGACCGCCTCGGCGACCTTCCCATTCATCGCCGCGACGCATAACTGATGCATTGCGCGCGGCGCGACATTGGCGGTGACCGAAATATTGCCCTTCGCGCCGCAGAACATCAAAGCCATCGCGGTTGGATCGTCGCCGGAATACACGGCGAACGACTTGGGCAGCAGACGAATCAAGTCGCTGCCGCGGCCGATATTGCCGGTCGCATCCTTGACACCGACAATGCCGGGAACTTGCGCCAGGCGCAAAATAGTTTCGTTCGCCATGTCGGCGACGGTACGTCCCGGCACATTATAGAGAATCGCCGGCAAGTCGACCGATTCTGCGATCTTCCTGAAGTGCTGGTACATGCCCTCCTGGGTCGGACGGTTGTAGTAAGGGACCACCTGCAGCGATGCATCGGCGCCGACCTCTTTTGCGTAACGCGTCAGTTCAATCGCTTCCGCCGTCGAATTGCCGCCGGTGCCGGCGATGATCGGAATGCGCTTGGCGGTATGCTGAACCGCCACCTTGATCAATTCGCAATGCTCTTCGAGCGATACCGTCGGCGATTCGCCGGTGGTGCCGACGATGACAATGCTGTCAGTGCCTTCGGCGATATGCCAGTCGATCAATTTGCGCAAACCCGGAAAATCGAGACTGCCGTCCGCGTGCATGGGGGTGACGATTGCAACTATGCTGCCCTGAATCATGATGATATTGAGACGTAAAGATATAAAACGTC
>CAMLDH010000273.1 GCA_946478765.1 uncultured Oxalobacteraceae bacterium
CCCTGACTGTGCTTTGCGCCTTGCACTCGCCTCCGATCAACTCGGCATAACCCGCAAATTTAAGTGGGGCGAACTACTAGTTTACCCGTCATCGTCATCTGGACGATCTGCTGGGAAGACCAGATTGTATCCGCTCAAGTCGACTCCATTTTTCGCAACTCTTCCAGCGTATTGATATTGCGAAATGCCGCCTCATCCGTGAAATGCACCTGCGCGACCTTCAAAGGCGCGTACCACGCCTGCATCTTGCGCCCGCCATCGCGCAAGTACGCAGCAAGGTGATGCAATAGCGACGTTTTCAGAAGACAGAATACCGGATGCACTTGTCGCTCCGCGCCTGCCCCGGTCACTGCGATCGCCAGATCGGCGTTCTGCGCTTCCAGCGCTGTGCGCATGCATGCCACAAAGTCCTCCGGCAAAAACGGCGAGTCGCACGGTGCGGTGGCGAGATACGACGTCGTGCAGTGCAGCAGCCCGGTCTGCAAGCCGGCCAGCGGCCCGGCAAAGTCCGGCATCGCATCCGGCCAGACCGGCGCGCCGAACGATGCATACGTTTCCAGATTCTGATTCGCACTGATCATCAACTGCTGTACTTGCGGCGCGAAGCGTTGCATCACGTGCCGCACCATCGGTATACCGCGAAACGGCTGCAAACCCTTGTCAATCGAACCCATGCGCGAGCCGCGACCGCCAGCCAGGATCAGCCCTGTGATGACCATGCCGCTATCCTCCGATATACGACATTTCGACCCGCTTCATCGCACGCGCGAGTCCTTTCGTATTCGCGGTCCGTAACTGCGAATAGCGGTCTCCCCGTGCACGCCACAAATGCGCAATCGCCGTCGAAATTTCTTCATCGCTGCGTCCGCCCCGTACCAGTGCACGCAGGTCGTGCCCGTTGGTGGCAAACAGGCAGGTGAAGAGTTTGCCTTCGGTCGACAAGCGGGCGCGCGTGCAGCTTTGGCAGAATGCTTGCGTGACGCTGGAGATCACGCCGATCTCGCCGCCGCCATCGGCGTAGCGCCAACGCTCAGCCGTTTCTCCGCTGTAATTCGGTTCGATTTCTTGTAGAGGCATGATTGCACTGATGCGCCGGACCACTTCGGCGGAGGGAACCACCTCATCCATTTTCCAGCCGTTGCTGGCACCCACATCCATGTATTCGATAAAGCGCAGGATGAAGGGTGAATCTTTGAAATGATGTGCCATCGGCACGATTTCCTGATCGTTCATGCCGCCTTTGACGACCATGTTGACCTTGATCGGACCGAGACCGGCCTGATGCGCGACATCAATGCCATGCAACACGTCCGAAACCGGGAAATCGACATCGTTCATGCGCTTGAAGGTGGCGTCATCGAGTGAATCGAGCGATACGGTGACGCGTTTGAGACCGGCATCCTTCAAGGCTTGCGCTTTTTTTGCGAGTAAAGAGCCGTTGGTGGTCAAGGTCAAATCCAGATCGCGGCCGTCAGGCGTCTTTAATGCGGCGAGCATCGCGATCAGCTTTTCCACGTTCTTGCGCAGCAGCGGCTCACCGCCGGTCAAACGGATTTTTTCGACGCCATGCGCGACGAACAGTTTGGCGACGCGCGTGATTTCTTCAAACGAGAGCAGTGAGGTTTGCGGCAGGAATGCGTAATCCTTGTCGAACACATCTTTCGGCATGCAGTACACGCAGCGGAAGTTGCAGCGGTCGGTTACCGAAATCCGCAAATCGTGCAAGGGACGCGCAAGCGTATCGGCAACATGTCCCGCCGGCGTTTCCAATATTGCAGGGATTACCGGTACCGCGTGTAAGTAGCGATGATCGGCGACGGGGATGACTTTCTCGGCCATGATTTCTTTTCAAAATGAGCACGATTCGAAACGGTATCCGGCGGCTCCACATTTCAACGCAAATACGATACCACGAGCCCCGCAAATGCACAGACGGCGATCAGTTGGATGGTTCCCGTCTTGAAACGGAACAGCGCAACGCATGCCGCCGCGGTTATCATCATCGCCGTAACATCCCATTGCGATATCGGTTGTGCAAGATGAAATATATGCTCGGCAAAAAATAGTGCAAGGCTGACGATGACGCCGACAACCGCCGCCGAAATCGAGGTCAAGGGGGCGGTCAGCTTGATATTGTCGCGCGTCGATTCAACCAGCGGCCCACCCGCCAGGATGAAAATGAACGACGGCAGGAAGGTGAAAAACGTGGCGATACAAGCACCTGCGATCGCCGCTGCCGAGGTCGCCGCTTTGGTCCAGCCGCCCACAAAGCCGACAAACGCCACGATCATGATCAAGGGACCGGGAGTGGTTTCTCCCAGCGCCAGACCGTCGATCATTTGTGTCGGCGTCAGCCATTGGTAAGTATCGACGGCGCCTTGATACACGTAGGGCAATACCGCATAGGCGCCGCCGAACGTCAGCATAGCCGCCTTGGCGAAAAACACGCTCATTTGTACGAATGGGGAGTCGACGCCAAAGAGTGCGGCAAGAGCGCCCCAAGTGCCAATCAGCGATGCGACACCGGCGAGGGAAACAACGGCCAGCTTGCGCCATGAGAAACGTGCATGCGCCGGCGTCGGCGTGTCATCGTCGATGATTGCCGCGCCATACGAGATTTGTGCGCCCGTGTGATGGCCGCCGATGTTGAATTTGTCTGGCATCACACGTCCGCCGACCAAGCCCAGCGCTGCCGCTGTCAATACGATCGCAGGAAAGGGGAGCTGAAGTACGGCGATGGCCAGAAATGCGGCCACCGCGATTGCAATCAGCCAGGTATTTTTGAGCGTTCGCGAACCGATGCGCCATGCGGCGGCCAGTACGATGGCGACCACTGCAGGTTTGATGCCGTACAGTACGCCGGCGACCATCGGTACATTGCCGAATACAACGTAAATCCACGACAGTCCGATCAGGATCAGCAGTGACGGCAGCACGAACAAGGCGCCGGCGAGAATGCCGCCCCAGGTGCGATGCATGAGCCAACCGATATAAACCGCAAGTTGCGTCGCTTCCGGACCCGGCAGTACCATGCAGTAGTTCAACGCATGCAGGAAGCGGCGTTCCGAGATCCAGCGCCGCTTTTCAACCAGTTCGGCATGCATCAACGCGATTTGCCCGGCAGGGCCGCCGAAACTGATGAAGCCGAGCTTCAACCAATAGCAGAATGCTTCGTACAAGCTTATGTCATGAGGGCGTTGTGAAGATGTTGTCATTGAATGTCCGCTCTCTCGTTTTTTTGCGCAAAACCCGGGCGATTACACTATTACACTTATGAAAAAAGGAGAGCATGAAGCTCTCCTTTTCATCGAACATCCCCCTCACATCAGTGAGGAAGGTATCCCGCGATTAATGCCGTGTTTCAATCTGGACCAATGGCTCGGCCGATACCGGCGGCTGGGATTTGCGCTCGCGCGGCACCCGTTGCGTCGGTTCGATTTTTGCAGTGGCTTCTTGCGCCACGCGAAGTTTTTCCGGGTCGGTCGATGCCAGGGTCAAGCCGGCGGCACTGAGTACATCCTGCAGCGCATCCAATTGCATCGGTACCGGTGCGGCGGCAATCGCTGCAGCAGGCGCTGGTGCTGCCGGTGCCTCAACTGAAACAGTTACCGGAGGCATTGTTGCCTCTGGAGCAGGTTCCGGCTGAAACGAAATTTCCTGTTGAATACGCGGTGCCGGAACCGGCACGATTGGCGCTACTGTTACCGCTGGAGCCACTTCCATCACAGGCTCAGGCATCCGTTCGGTTTCAGGAGTTTCAATTACCGCAGCTGCTGCCAGCACGACCGGTGCGCTCACTGGCGCAACGGCGATTTGCACAGCGGGTGTCGGTTGCATGGGGGCAGCGACTGCCACGATGATTTCCTCTGGACGGGCATCATCTCCTGCTGCAAGCGATTCAGCCGTTTCGGAATCATTACCCGACTCGATCACATCACCATTCTCGCGGTCACGGCGATTGCGGTTGCGGCCGCCACGACGGCGACGACGACGCGGCTCTTCGCCCAGTTCGCCATTTTCTCCATTAGCGCCAGTTACCTCTGGCAACGATTCTTCGTTCGCCAAAACAAGCGATGCGGCAACGCCGGTAGCCACTACTACGTCGTCTTTCAGCAATGCCTCATCCGCTTTTGCTTCTACCGCAACTTCCTTGTTGCGCTCTTCGCGGGGCGCGCGCGGTGGACGCTCGTTGCGCTCGCGACGGCCTTCATTTCCCTCGCGCGGCTCTCGTGGTTCACGTGGCGGGCGCGGCGGACGCGCTGTTTGCGCTACTGTAACGTCGGCTTGCGCTTGCTTTGCGCTTTCCTCGCGACCTTCTGTGCGGCCGACTTCGCGTTCCTCGCCTTTGTCGCGACCACCACGGCCACGGCCGCGATTGCGTTGACCACGGCCATTCTTCTCATTGCGCTCGCGATTGTGCTGTGGCTTTTCTGCGACCAATGGTGCAGGCGCTGCAACGGGTATCACCGCTTTTTTACGGAACAAGCCAAATATCTTGCTGAAGAAGCCTTCTTCAGCCGGTGCCATGATAGTTGGTACGACCGGTGCCGCCTCGACCGGCTTGCGTTCAACGATAGGGGCTGGCTGATCAGGCGTAATGCCCTTGACCATGGCTTCTTGACGCGGTTTGACATCTTCTTTCTGGCGCTTGCTGTAGCTGATATCGGTATCGGCTTCTTCCGCCATATCGTAGCTGGCGTGGCTCTCTTCCAGACGCGGATCGTCATGCTTGATGCGCTCGAGCTTGTAGTGCGGCGTTTCCAGATGCTTGTTCGGAATCAGGATGATCGCTACGCGATGGCGGGTTTCGATCTTCAGGATTTCACCGCGCTTTTCGTTCAACAGGAACGCAGCGACATCCACCGGTGCCTGCACATGAATCGCGGCCGAATTTTCTTTCATTGCTTCTTCCTGAATAATGCGCAGGACTTGCAATGCGGACGATTCGGTGTCGCGGATATGGCCGGTGCCGTTGCAGCGTGGGCAAGTCACGTGGCTGCCTTCGGACAGCGACGGACGCAGGCGCTGACGCGACAATTCCATCAAGCCGAAGCGCGAGATCTTGCCCATCTGCACGCGAGCGCGATCATAGCGCAACGCATCCTTCAGGCGGGTTTCGACTTCACGCTGGTTTTTTGCGTTCTCCATGTCGATGAAGTCGATCACGATCAAGCCGCCCAAGTCGCGCAGGCGCAATTGACGGGCAACTTCTTCGGCGGCTTCCAGATTGGTATTGAATGCGGTGGTTTCGATGTCGCTACCGCGTGTGGCGCGCGCCGAGTTGACGTCGACCGACACGAGGGCCTCGGTATGGTCGATCACGATCGCGCCGCCGGAAGGCAATGGCACGGTGCGCGAATACGCGGTTTCGATCTGGTGTTCGATCTGGAAACGCGAAAACAGCGGCACATCGTCACGATAACGCTTTACACGATGCACCATGTCCGGCATCACGTGGCTCATGAACTGCTGGGCCTGGTCGTAAATGTCGTCGGTGTCGATCAGG
>CAMLDH010000274.1 GCA_946478765.1 uncultured Oxalobacteraceae bacterium
TCAGTATGGATTCCCGCCTGCGCGGGAATGACGGGGAAAGGTTTGTCGATAGAGCTCGGGTTCTATCCCGCCTTCGAACATGTCAAAAGAATTCTGAACACCTGCAGCCATGAAATAAGACCACGCGCAATGGAACAGCACCTGCGGGTGCTGTTTTTTTTGCATGACTGTCCCGAAATCCTGCGGGCAGCGCATACTGTTTCATCGGTGCAACGGTGCCAATGCGCTCTCCGGTTGATCGCCAATCGATTTTGGTTTATTTTCGAATGGACGCTACAGGATGAAAACATGAATCTGTCTCCCGTGATTCTGCGCTGCATGAAAATTGTGATCGAATCGCGCATCTTTGGTGCGCTCCTCTTTGGTGCGCTCGTCGCGAGTGCACCATGCAGCGCGCAGCAGGCGCTTTCGGCGAGACAGTGGGATGGCCCGACCGAAGGTCCACGCGGGCAAGCGGCAAAGAAGGTGACGTTCATTTCGCAAGATTTCAAAAACGGCGGCATTTCAGCCGCTTATCGCGGCTTTTATGGCGCAGTTGAAGAGCTCGGCTGGGAAGTCCGGCTGGTCGATGGCAAAGGCGATGCAGCGACCATCCGTGCCGGGTTCGCGGCCGCCATCGCCTCGCATCAAGACGCCATCGTTCTCGGAGGATTCCAGATCGACCAGGCGTTCGCGGATCTGGTCGACCTTGCCAGGCAATCAAAGATCGTACTGGCAGGCTGGCACGCTGCTGCGGAGCCGGGACCGACCAAGGACCTTTTCATCAATATTGCGACCTCATCCGCCGCGGTCGCCAAGATGGCCGCCGAATATGCGATCGAAAGCAGCAAAGGGAATATCGGCGTTGTCATTTTCAATGACAGCCGCTTTGCGGTCGCCAACGCCAAAACCGGGTACATGAAGGCAGTGATCGAACGATGCGAACGATGCAAGGTTTTGTCGATCGAGGACATGCTGATATCGAATGCAAACAATGAAATCCCGCTCGCCGTTCCACGCCTGAACCGGCTCCATGGCAAAGCCTGGACGCACACGCTTGCCATCAACGACGTGTACTTCGATGCAATGAATGTTCCTCTGGTGTCGATCGGCCGAAACGATATTAAAAACATCTCCGCTGGCGATGGGTCCAATGTCGCGCTCAGCCGCATCAAGTCCGGGCACTCACAACAGATTGCTACCGTGGCAGAGCCGATGAATTTACAGGGATGGCAGCTTGCCGACGAATTGAATCGCGCATTCGCCGGGCAAGCGCCAAGCGGCTACGCCAGCAAGCCTCTATTGATTACGACGCGCTTATTGAAGCAGCTCAACGGCGCCGGCATCGACTCGAATATTCCCTACAAAGCGGCCTATTCGGCAATATGGATGGGACAAGGCGTTGCTGAATAAATCCGTTGGCAAGCCATCAAACAAACGTCCCGATCTTCTGCTCCACCGCACGCCGCACCGAGCCGCTCACCACAAACGATTGCGCCGCCGCGATATCGTCATGGAACCAGCGGTCCCCCTCCAGGCATGCCGGCACTTGCCGCCGCACTTCATCATATGCCGCCTGCGTGCCCTGCCCCAGCACAAACCCCGGCAACCACGCTTCCGTCATCGTCAGCGCCTGTGCCGCCAGCAACAGTTCCACCCCGACGATGTATTGGGTATTCGCAATCACGATCGCCGCCTTGCGTGCGCACCAGGTCGAGTTCGATACATGGTCTTCGCTATTGCCCTTGGCCGGAATACTGTCGACGCTGCCCGGCATGCATAGCGTGCGGTTTTCCATCACCAATGCACTGAGCGAACACTGCACCACCGGATAGCCGGTGTTCACCCCGCGCACGCCACTCATCAAATTACGCGGCAAGCCCCACGACAGCGTCGGGTCGATCAGGCGCGCGACGCGCCGCTCGCAGATGCTGCCCAGATCCGCAACCGCCATCGCCAGCAAATCCATCGCCTGCGCCAGGTATTGACCGTGGAAATTGCCGCCCGAGATGATCTCGAAGCCGCCGCCGTCCTTGCCGAAGATCAGCGGATTGTCGGTCGCGGAGTTGATTTCCTTGTCGACGATGGTGTCGATGTAATCGAGCGCATCGAATACCGGGCCGTACACCTGCGGCGCACAGCGCAGCGAATACACATCCTGGATGCGCGCGGTGTACGGGATATCGGTGCGGCGCAATTCCTCCGGGAACTGCACCGCCCGCGCGGCATGCGTGGTGCGGGTCGATCCCTGCAACAGCTTGCGCACGATTGCAGCGGTCTTGATCTGGCCGGCATGCGGACGCGCCTGGTGGATGCGGGCGTCGAATGCCGCCATTTCGGCGCGCATCGCTTCGAGCGTCAGGCCGAGCGACAGGCAGGCGTCGGACAGCAAATTGCGCGCATCGTGCGCCGCCAGCACCGCCACCGCAAGCGACACGGTGCAGCCATTGATCAGCGCCGACGTGTCCTTGGCTTTCAGGTCGAACTTGAGCGGGCCGATGCCGGCGTCGGCAATTGCCTGGGGTGCCGGCATGCGCTCGCCCCGGTACATCACCTGCGCTTCGTCGAAGCCGGCAATCGCGGCGGCCAGATAGGCCAGCGGCGCCAAGTCGCCCGAGGCGCCGACCGAGCCCTTTTGCGGCATGACCGGATGGATGCCGGCATTGATAAAGGCGAGCAGGCGGTCGACCACTTCGACGCGCGGCGCGGAATAATTGCTGGCGAATGCATTGGCGCGCAACAGCATGGTGGCGCGGCTGACTTCTTCGGAAAACGGTTCGCCCATGCCGGCCGCATGCGCGTTGATCAACCGGGTCTGGAACAGTTCGATGTGCTCGACCTTGACGCGGGTATCTTTCAGCAAACCGACGCCGGTATTGAAGCTGTACATCATCGGCGCGTCATCGTGCATCCAGGTGGCTTCGATATAGTCGCGGCTTTCCTTCAATGCATCGCGCGAGGATTGGGCGAGGGCGACCTTGACGCCGCTGTCGCGTGCAACCGCGGCCACCTGTTGCGCGGTGAGCGTAAAGCCGTCGATGGTGATTGTCGTCATGATGTTGATTCCATTTCCCGTATTCGTTAAAGAGATTACTTGGCGCCGGCTTCGTACCATGCGCCGATGATGGCGCGCTCTTCATCGGTGATGTGCGTGAGATTCCCGATCGGCATTGCCTTCAGTTGCACCGCTTGCTGATACACCTTGGCTGCATGCTGGCGCAGCAATGCAGGCGTGTGCAACATGATGCCGGCCGGCGCGCTGGCGAAACCTTCCTGCGTCGGCTGCGCGGAGTGGCAGGACACGCAACGTTGCGCGATCACGCTTTGCACCCGCGCGAAATCCGAACCACTTGCGAGCGTCTGCGATTTGGTGGCCGATTCGGTGGCCGATTTGGCGGCCGGCTTCGGTGCGATCGCAATCGCCACCGCCAGCAGCAAGGCCACACCGGCGGCCGGATAAGCCCAGACAATGCGGCCCTTGTGCTTCAGGTTGAAGAAGTGGCGGATCAGCACGCCGGCCGCCATGATGGCCGCCAGCACTGCCCAGTTGTATGGATGGCCGTAGGTCATCGCGTAATGGTGGCTGATCATGATGAACAGCACCGGCAGCGTGAAATAATTGTTGTGCACGCTGCGCTGTTTCGCGCGCTGGCCATGGATTGCTTGCGGTTGTTTGCCGGCCATCATCGCATCGACCAGCTTGCGTTGGCCGGGGATGATAACCATCAGCACGTTGCCGACCATCATGGTGCCGATCATTGCACCGACATGGATATAGGCAGCACGGCCGCTCAGCAATGTGGAAAGCGCGAATGCGGCAGCGACAATCAGGACATACATCACGATACCGAGCAAGCCTTCACGCTTCCCGAGCGGCGAGCGGCACAGCAGGTCATACACGGCCCAGCCGACGACCAAGGTACCGAGGCCGATGCCGATCGCTTGCCCGCTTGTCAAATCCGCCACGGATTGATCGATCATCATCGCCGATGCATTGAAGTAGTAGACGATGAACAACAAGGCAAAACCGGAGAGCCAGGTTGCGTACGCTTCCCATTTAAACCAGTGCAATTTTTCCGGCAATTCTTTCGGCGCGACCAGGTATTTCTGCGGATGGTAAAAGCCGCCGCCATGCACCGCCCACAGTTCGCCGGACACGCCCTTGTCGGCCAGATCCGAGCCCGGTTTGGGCGGCTTGATCGTGTTGTCGAGCCAGACGAAATAAAACGATGCGCCGATCCACGCGATCCCGGTGATCAGATGCAGCCAGCGGCCCAGCAAGTTCAGCCACTCGACGCCGTACGTCAGTAAAAAAGCTTCCATGGTTTCCTCAAAACGCTTGGCGGGTATAACAGTATCTACAAAAACACGCGCAGACTCACAGTTAAATCTGGATTGATATCAGCTCCCCCGATAAGTCGAATACGCCCACGGCGATACCAGCAGCGGCACATGATAATTCTGCGTCGCATCCGCAATACCGAACGCGATCACGACCCGGTCGATGAAGCGCGGCGTCGGCGCCGTCACGCCCTGCTGCGCAAAATAATCGCCGGCGCCGAACACCAGTTCATAGTGCCCCGCCTGCATTGCGTCGCCCTGCAGCAATGGCGCATCGCAGCGTCCGTCCTGATTGGTGACCGCGCTTTTCAGCAAGGTTTTGCCGCTCGCGTTCACTGCATATAATGCAATCGAAACGCCTGACGCCGGCTTGCCTTGCGTGATGTCCAGGACGTGTGTGCTCAACTTTCCCATGATTTTCCCTATATTGACTTGGTGAACGCGTTTATCAGCTAATCTTATACCGACGCCATGCCGTCAATATACTATCCAGCTAGAGAACCCATTTGATGGCCGGCATTTAATCGCGGCCCTTCCCCTTTCAGGTGACGCATGACCGATACCTATCAAAATTACCCCCGCGATCTGATCGGCTACGGCCGCACGCCGCCGCATGCGCAATGGCCGGACGGCGCCCGGGTCGCATTGCAATTCGTGCTGAATTACGAGGAAGGCGGCGAGAATTGCGTGCTGCATGGCGACAAGGCTTCTGAAACCTTCCTGTCCGAAATCATCGGGGCGCAGGCATTCGACATGCGCCACCTGAGCATGGAGTCGCTCTATGAATACGGCGCGCGCGCCGGCCTGTGGCGCGTGCTGCGCATGTTCGAGGACCGCAAGCTGCCGCTGACAATTTTCGGCGTGTCGATGGCCTTGAAGCGCAATCCGGAAGCGGTCGCCGCGTTCCAGCAACTCGGCCATGAGATCGCCTGCCACGGCCTGCGCTGGATCAGCTATCAGCACATGGATGCAGCGACCGAACGCGCGCATATGGTCGAAGCGGTGCAGATCATCAAGGAACTGACCGGCGCCGCGCCGCAAGGCTGGTACACCGGGCGCGACTCGCCCAACACCCGCAGACTGGTGGTCGAACACGGCGGCTTTACGTATGACGCCGATTACTACGGCGACGACCTGCCGTTCTGGGCGCAAGTACC
>CAMLDH010000275.1 GCA_946478765.1 uncultured Oxalobacteraceae bacterium
TGCCGGCAACGGCGCACTGACCAAAACCTATCCGAAGAAATAGAACACTACGCCGCCCTTGTCGGGCTATCGATGATTGCAGATTGGCAGGAGATTTTGAGATGGGTGATGTGAAGCGCTATTACCGATCGATCACCACTGGGGATTCAACCTCAATGCATCAAGTTGTACTGGCCACTGACTACGACGCCGCACTGGCCCGCGAGGCTGCGTTGCGGGAAGAGCTGGCCACCGCAAAGCGCAACGAACACAACTCTGAAGTTGCGTACAAGGCTGCAATCGAAAAGCAGGAGGAATTGCGGGGAGAGCGAAATGAACTTGCTCTTAGCGCGTCGAGACTGAAGGTGGATAACGAGAACTATGATCGCCTATTGGTTCGCAAAAGCAACCAATGCGACGAGGTGCAACAGCGCCTGACAGCCGCCGAGCAGCGGAATGCGGAGTGGCGCGAGTTGTTGCGCGTAATGACGAACGAATATGCGTGTTGCCTTGAAGCTGGTTACGACCGAATCACATCACTTCGCGGAGACTGCGACAGCGTGGCCAAGATGCTTGCTGACAATCCTAACTACGCGAAGGCAATCGCGGCTTTGGCCAAACCCACCGAATCGGGAGCAAGCGGATGAAAATCAAAGTGAAGATGTCTTGCGGCCATTGGGTCAAGACAAAAACCGTTGAAAAACATCACCCTTTCGGCGGAGTTTATCAATCCGTTCCGTTTGTCACTTGCACTAAATGTCTGAATCAAAAGGCACTAGCCAACGACATTATCGACGGATCTTTATCATGACCAACAAGCTCGAAATCAGCCGGGAGCTGACGGAGCGTCTGCTTAGCGGTTGTAGCGTCTCAAGCGACTACGACGAACTGCGCGCCCTTCTCGCTGAGCCACAATGTTCGGAGATCAATCCGCAATGTTCGGAGGTGCTCCGAACACAAAAAGTCCCACCCATCATCCAAACCCTGCGCGCCAATGGCGACCGTATCGCAATGGAAGCGACCATCGCACAGCAGGCGCAGAGGATCGCAGATTTGGAGCAAGCCTTGGCGGAGGAAAAATCCATGTACGAGGCCTCTTTGGATAGGTCCTCGATCCTTGCTGACGCCTTCCACGAGCAAGCTGCGCGCATTGCCGATCTGGAGCGTGGGCGCGGGGAGCCGGTGGCGTGGAGCTATTGCCCTGAGTGTGGTTGCGAAGAACTGCATCACGAAGAAGGCGAGCACAAACAGTGCGCCAACTGTCATCAGGAATGGTTCAGCGACCTTGACTATTCGGAAGTTGTTCGCGGAAATCTCGCAAGACTGAAGGCCGAGCAGCCCGCGCCGGTAGCGGTGGTCAACCTGCGAAATTTCGCCAACGCCATGATCGATATCGCGCTTGAAGGCTGCGACGCCGACGGGGCACAGATTCAGGAGCTTGCAGTAGAGCATGGCCTGCTGAAGCCTGAGCAACGAACCGAACGCTGCAGCGATGCCTGTTCATGCGCTGAATACGCTGACTTCCCGGTTGAGTGCTTTCGCAAGGTCGATGAGCTGAATCAATCCCGCGCAAGCTGATCGCCCCTCTCGCAATTCCGCAGTAATCCCCCTCCCTTCAAAGTCAGCCGCTATAGCGGCAAGGACGAAGTCATGCCTGAAGAAATCAAATTGATCCAACCAGCGCCAGTTGTGCGCGACGAAATGGGTTCGTTTCAGCATCCCGATATGCCTGACTTCGACGAGGGCGACGGTGACAAGTGCAAAGCCTGGGTAGCGGAACAGGGTTTGAAGGTGGCGATGGTGAGACTTGAGTACGCCAACGAAGCCGTTGCAGATCGCTACTTCGAAGCCGGCGATCCCGACTTCAGCTATTGGGAGCCTGACCGCCCCGAAGGCGAGGATTGGTTCTGCCTGGCGATTCACGACACCGACGACGGCCCTGTCTGCTGGTGGGCACGCCGCGAGGTGACGCCATGAGCCAAGTTAAAGAACGGCCGATCCTGTTCTCGGCCCCGATGGTGCGCGCCATTCTGGAAGGCCGAAAGACGGTCACGCGGCGAGTAGTGAAGGAAACCAAAGCGCATGCCGATGGCTTCATCATGCTCGACCATGGCAAAGGCTGGTGGCCGTACAACATGTTCGGCGACAGCGAAGTCGACAGCGAAGGCATGGAATACCCAATCGCCTGCCCATACGGCAAGCCCGGCGACCGGCTGTGGGTGCGCGAGAGCTGGTGGCAGGCCGGCGACTGGCAGGCAACCTACCCCGAGGACGACACGGGTGCCTGGTTCGGTAGCCGGCGGGTTGTTTACTCGGCTGACGGCACGCCACCGAACGAGCCCAATAACAGCTACCCGAACGGCTTGCGCAACGGCGCTTACTCGGCGACGGCGCCGAACAAGATCTGGCGGCACCGGCCAAGCATCCACATGCCGCGCTGGGCCAGCCGCATCATTCTGGAAATCACCGACGTACACGTCGAGCGGTTGAAAGACATCAGCGATAACGAGATCGAAGCTGAGGGGGTTGATCTCGATGCGCTGGCAGATGGGCAGGACCGGTACGACATGTGCCATGCCGGCTCAGGCGCTGATGGCCGTCCGACCTTGCTAACTGCATGGCGCCACCTTTGGGAATCCACCGGTGGCGACTGGGCCGCCAACCCTTGGATCTGGGCCGTCGAGTTCAAGAGGGTGACGCAATGACTCACCAACCCAAAGGCGGTATGTGCCGCACCTGCGTCCACGCTCACCGCAATTGCAGTCACCTTCCCTTCAACACCATGCCGGCGCTAGCCCGTGACGTTCAGATCGTGATCGTCCGCTGCACGGAATTCCAGCGCCGCAAGTAATCCCGCCAATTTATCCCTGCTTGCCGCCCCGCGCGGCTGGAGCATCCCTATGTCTCGCATTGAAGAAAGAGAAGGCTGGAACCTGGCTGATCAGTTGATTGAGGCCGGGCGTTTGGTAGATCCGATATTCGGCGGCGTCGAGCGGGTCATCGCGAATATCCAGCGCACCGCGGCAGAACGGCCTGAGAGTTACCGGACAGGCATCCAAAGACGAATTGAGGCAGAACGCCATGTCCAGCATTGATGTGCACGAACGCAGACCAGACGGCGCCGTCGGCAAGCTGCTCGACGTGATCGACCGCCAGCCTGAGTACCGCAAGGCTGGACAGTTCGTCGAGTTCGACGGCGAGATGCACAAGGTCCTGACCGGTATCCGCAATTTCATCATCGTCACGACCGAGCGCTGGGCGCGGGTGTCGGCTACTACCTGGAGGAAGGGATGATCGACAAAGCCGAATTGATTGAACTCTGCAAGATCGCCCAGCACTTGGGCGGCCCGCAGAACCTTAGCGCCGTCGGTATCGGTCGTTATCTGCGCCTGTGCAGCCCGGAAGTGGTTATGGCGCTGTTCGCCGAGAACGAGGCGCTACGAAAGGCGCTGAAGACGATACGTGAGGAATCACACGATATCGGCGCCTGCGAATGTGCAGCCGATGCGTTGGCCGACGCAGCCATAAGTAACGAGGTGACTCCATGACAAACAGAGCAGCGACAGACAGCATTGATCGTTTCCTGCGCCTCGACGAGGTGCTGCACACGACCGGCCTGGGCCGTAACACAGTTTATCGGCGGATCAGGGAAGGCACCTTCCCAAAACAGGTTAGAATAGGCCCCAACTCAGTGGCCTGGCGCCAGTCAGCAATCGCGCAATGGATGCTTGATCTGAACCCCAGCAACGATCAATCAGTACATTGATCAGTACACTAGAAACCATAACCAACAGTAAAGCCTTTAAACTCCTGCCCTACAGGTCATACCGTGGAAATCTTCAAAGATTCCACGGTAGATTCCCGCCTAAAACCCCGCCGTATCACAAACCACCAAAACCCCACGTATTCAGCAGCATTCAAGTATCACCGAGTACCACGCCGAACCTTCACAGCCGCGACGAGTTAGTACATCATCCAGTACATTGAGAAATAAAATCAGAGGATGTACTAGTGGCAATCTCGGACACCGCTGCCAGGCAGGCCAAGCCGAAGGACAAGGCTTACACGCTTCCAGACTCACTGGGGCTTTCCCTCTATATAGCCACAAGCGGCATCAAGAGCTGGCATTTCCGTTTTACTTGGCTTGGGAAGCAGGCACGTATCTCGTTCGGGACTTACCCGGACACCGGCCTAAAGGAAGCGCGCGCACGCAGAGACGCGGCGCGGGAAGACATTGCGTCAGGAGTTGATCCGCGCAATTCGAGAAGGGAAAAAAAGGCCGAGATGATCGAGGCCGGGGGCCGCACGTTCCGTCGTGTGTACGACGAATGGCTGGCATTCAGGAAAGGAAGTATTTCTCCAGGGACATACCGGATCATCAGCAACCTGATGGAGCTGGATGTACTGCCCGCTTTCGGCACCAGGCAGATTGACTCAATCAAACGATCCGACGTCATCAGCCTGATCAGGCGCATAGAGAAGCGCGGATCCGTGGCTACCGCCGTCAAAGCACGGCAGCGAACCGGACAGGTCTTCAGCTATGCCATCGCCATCGGACTGATCGACGTCAATCCGACCGCCGAGATGCACGCCGTCACGGAGAAGATGAGCCAGCACAAGCCGCACCCATTCCTGCCCTTCAGCGAAATGCCGAAGACCATGGCCGCCATTCAGCAGTGCTCATCCGGTCAACAGTTGCGCACCGCGCTCATGCTGATGATCTACACCGCCTCGCGCCCTGGCGAAGTCAGGCGCGCCGAATGGTCGGAGATTGATCTGGACTCCGCCATCTGGACCACTCCGGCCGCCAAGATGAAGATGCGCAGGGACCATTCGGTCCCACTATCGACCCAGGCTGTCGAGCTACTGAAGAGCATGCTGCCCATCACCGGACATCTGCGCTACGTGTTCACTGGCCGGAGCGATTCAACAGCGCCGATCGGCACCAACTACGCGAACAACGTGATGGACGCCTGCGGGCTCACCGGTAAGCAATCACCCCATGGATTCCGGCACTTGTTCTCCACGGAGATGAACGGCCGAGGGCACAACCGTGACTGGATCGAGCGCCAACTTGCCCACGCCGACAGCAGCTTCATCCGTGACGTGTACAACCACGCCGCCTATCTGGAGCAGCGCCGGGCGATGATGCAGGAGTGGGCCGATCTTGTAACACCGCAGGCATAGACCTATTGGCCGAGCCCGTCGAAGGCCTGTTCACAGGTTACTCCGCGGGCGTGGCTTTGATCAGCAAATTTTGCCAGGTCACTCGCTCGCTCGTCAGCGCGCTTGAACACGTCGGCAAGCACCATGACGGCACGGGTAGCTGCCTGGCTTGCGGCGGCAGTGCAGGAATTGCTGCTGGCTTGACTGGCTGCGAGGCGACGGGCAAGGGCGTCGGCCGCCCCGCGCAGGCTGTCAGCAGAAGCGCGAGCAGCGGCAGCATCAGCAGTTGCTTGGTCAATGATCTGT
>CAMLDH010000276.1 GCA_946478765.1 uncultured Oxalobacteraceae bacterium
GCAGAAATCGATCGGCTCGAATCGGATGCCGACCACGTGATGCGCGCTGCAATGTCAAAGCTGTTCCGCGATGAGCCGGACGTACGCAATCTGATCAAGCTGAAGGCCATTTACGAGATTCTGGAGACGGTCACCGACCGTTGCGAGGACGTCGCCAACATCATCGAAGGCATCATTGTCGAGAACGCTTGACGCGTCTGAAATAGTTGTTTTTCTTCTTATACGAAGCATGAGCGTCGCGTCGCGCATCGATGCATTGCACGCTCTGTTCTGCCTTCGGCACAATGGAAGAAGATAAAGTTTCTGCCGTAATCGAACTGAACAAGATAAAGAAAATACATGCACACCCTCCAGATCAGCATTTACGTCCTCGCCCTCCTGATTGCGCTGGCCCTGCTGTTTGATTTCATGAACGGCTTTCACGATGCCGCGAATGCGATTGCAACCGTTGTATCGACCGGCGTGTTGAAACCGCAGGCCGCTGTCGCGATGGCCGCGCTGTTCAACTTCATCGCGGTCTTTGTATTCCAGTTAAAGGTGGCGACGACGGTCGGCAAGGGCACGATTGATCCGATGGTGGTGGACCACTACGTCGTGTTCGGCGCGCTGGTCGGTGCGATTTTCTGGAATCTGCTGACCTGGTATTACGGCATTCCTTCGTCGTCGTCACATGCATTGATCGGCGGCCTGGTGGGCGCTGCGGTTGCGAAAGCGGGCACCGGATCGCTGATTTCGGCCGGTCTGATCAAAACCATTTCATTCATCGTATTGTCGCCGCTGCTTGGCTTTGTTTTCGGCACGATCATGATGGTGCTGGTGTCATGGCTGTTCGTGCGCTCGACGCCGCGGCGCGTGGATAAATGGTTCCGCCGCATGCAGTTGCTCTCCGCGTCCATGTACAGCCTTGGACACGGCGGCAACGATGCGCAAAAGACAATGGGCATCATCTGGATGCTGTTGATCGCTGCAGGTTATTCGGCCGCCAAGGATCCACTGCCGTGGTGGGTCATCATCAGCTGCTACTGCGCAATCAGTCTCGGCACCTTGTTCGGCGGCTGGCGTATCGTGAAGACGATGGGGCAGAAAATCACGAAACTGAAACCGGTCGGCGGTTTTTGCGCGGAAACCGGCGGCGCGATCACGCTATTCCTGGCAACTGCGCTCGGCATTCCCGTGTCGACGACGCATACCATTACCGGCGCCATCGTCGGTGTGGGCTCATCGCGGAAAATGTCCGCAGTGCGCTGGGGTATCGCGGGCAACATCGTGTGGGCTTGGGTATTGACGATTCCTGCATCGGCGTTTGTGGCTGCGATTGCGTGGTGGATAGGCACCAAGATTTTGTAAGAGTTCATGCAGGCTTGCATGTCTGCGACAATGCGCTGAACCATGAAAAAAGCCTGCTGGTTGAAGCAGGCTTTTTTATGTGCGGCGTACAGCAAGAGGTTCTACAGCACTTCGCTCGCCTGGTCTGCCAGGCGTGAACGCTCGCCTCGCGCCAGCGTCACATGCCCGCTGTGCGACCAACCCTTGAAGCGATCCACCACATACGTCAGGCCGCTGGAGCCTTCGGTCAGATAAGGTGTATCGATCTGCGCGATATTGCCGAGGCAGATGATCTTGGTGCCGGGACCGGCACGTGTGACCAGCGTCTTGATCTGTTTCGGCGTCAGGTTCTGCGCTTCGTCGATGATCAGGAATTTATTGACGAAGGTGCGGCCGCGCATGAAGTTGAGCGACTTGATCTTGATGCGCGAGCGAATCAGGTCTTGCGTCGCCGCGCGTCCCCATTCGCCGGCATCCGAATCGGACTTGTTCAATACTTCGAGATTGTCGTCGAAGGCGCCCATCCATGGCGACATCTTCTCTTCTTCGGTGCCGGGCAGGAAACCGATGTCTTCACCGACTGGTACGGTGACACGGGTGACAATGATTTCATTGTAGAGCTTGGTTTCCAGTACCTGTGCCAGACCGGCGGCAAGCGCCAGCAAGGTTTTTCCGGTGCCGGCCTGACCCAGCAGGGTGACGAAATCGCATTCCGGATTCATCAGCAGATTGAGCGCAAAATTCTGCTCGCGATTACGCGCGGTGATGCCCCACACGCCGTTCTTGGCATGGCCGTAATCGCGCAACGTCTGGATGACTGCCGTCTTGCCGTTGATCTGCGTGACTTGGCCGTAGAAAGACGCTTCGCCGTTTTTCGGTTCCATGAACACGAACTGATTGACCAGGAAAGACGGCACCAGCGGGCCGGTCAGCCGGTAGTAGGTGTAGCTAGTGCCATTCCTGTTTTCCTGCCACGACTCGATACCCTTGCCGTGCTTGTTCCAGAAGTCGTCCGGCAACTGCATGATGCCGGAGTAGAGCAGATCGGTGTCTTCCAGTACGTGGTCGTTGAAGTATTCTTCGGCAGGCAGACCCATTGCGCGCGCCTTGATGCGCATGTTGATGTCTTTCGACACCAGCACGATGGCGCGGCCCGGATGTTGACTCTCCAATGCACGCACCACGCCGAGAATCTGGTTGTCCGCTTTGCCGACCGGGAGGCCTTCCGGCAGTGTGCCGTTTTGCAGCGTGGTCTGAAAGAACAGGCGCCCCTTGGCGTCCTTGTTGCCTAACTTGGACAGCAGGATGCCTTCTTCAATCCCGTGCTCTTCAACGTTGGCAACCAGTGCATCCAATGAACGTGACACCTGGCGCGCGTTGCGGGCGACTTCGGACATGCCTTTCTTGTGGTTGTCCAATTCTTCGAGCGTGACCATCGGCAGATAGACGTCATGCTCTTCAAAGCGGAACAGCGATGTCGGGTCGTGCATCAACACGTTGGTGTCGAGCACGAACAATTTGGTGAGGCCGGTCTTGTCTGCCACGCGACTGGCATTCGATTTGATCTGCGACTCGGCGGCTTTCGGTTTGGCTGCACGGGATTTTTCGGTAGGGGCCTTCTTTTCAGGCAACTTGGCGCGTACTACCGGGGCAGCGCCTGTTTTGGATGCCATTTTTTCGACCAGTGCAATGGCGGGTTTGACGGGCTTGCCTTTTTCCGCTTTCGGATAATCTTGCGGAGACAATAATGCTGCAGGTTTTGTCGGTATTTTGGGCAGGGGCATCAGAACCTCAGTCTAAAAGTTTTGGATGTACTACTTTTGTCACAATGCAAACAGCACGAAACGAACGAAGAACAGCGCAAAAAAACAATTTGGAAAAATGAAGCGGAATTGCAAAGCAAAAAAGCCGTTTGGGAAAGGCTATCGCCTCTTCCACAAACGGCTTTCGGAGAAAAAATTTCTTTTGAATTCAATGGATTCTATACATCTTCAAGCAAGAGCCTTCACATACTCCAGTACTTCATCGACGTGTCCAGGCACTTTCACTCCACGCCATTCTTTCACCAATTTGCCTGTTCCGTCAATCACAAAAGTGGAGCGTTCCACGCCCCGCGCTTGTTTGCCATACATATTTTTCATTTTCATAACATTGAACATGATGCAGACGGTTTCATCAGGGTCGGAAATCAATTCGAACGGCAATTCCAGTTTGGCCTTGAAGCCATCGTGCGAACGAATGCTGTCGCGGCTGATACCGAAGATTTTCGCGTTCGCCTGAGTGAACTGATCGTGCAAATCGCGAAACTGCATGCCCTCGGTGGTGCAGCCCGGCGTGTTGTCCTTTGGATAGAAGTACAACACGATTTTTTTGCCCTGGTACGCAGACAACTGGAACGGCTGACCGCCGGTCATTGCAGCGGAAAAGTCGGACACAAATTTGTTGAGTGCGGATGGGCTGTCTACCACGGTGATCTCCTGGTCCGGTTATTATGGATTCGCTTGTGACGAAGGTATAAATTTTTTGCGAGGCACTTTTGCGCACGCGGCAAGACCTGACGGGCAGCATTCGATATCCCGGAATGAATGAGAATATGAATTGTCAGTCTGGGCGCATTCATGAAAAATCTGCGCACATTAATTAAAACGACACGCAGCTTTCTGGACAATCAATTCGCCGGATCGTCCCGGTAATTCGCCCCAGCTGACGGGACAGATCGGTAATGGCAGATCTTTTACTTGTTGATAATGATCCGCCATCGATATCAGATCGTAGCCTTGCGCTTGCCATCCCATCAGCAGTTGTTCGAATATGGGGGCAAGTTTTTGCCCTTCAAGTTCCGCATGCAAGGTGAATACGTGGTCACGCGGCGTCGCGGTGAGTTTCAGGAGGGTGGCGGACAAATTTGACAGGTCGATGACCGTGCCGTCGATGCTCCTTCCCAGCAATTCATCGAGGGTCGGCAGGGTGGTCGGCAGTTGAATGCACGCATGCGTTTTCTTCGCAGATGCCAGTCGATGCGGTCCTGTTGCTGCATCACGCAGCGCACCGGTCTCCGTCAGCAGCGCACGTCCATCGGACGCATAGGCGATACCGAACGCGTCCAGTTGCGAGAACGCCGCGTCATTCATTTGCCAGCCTGCCGCGCCATGCGTCTTCGGCGCTGTACCGAAAATAGCGGTGAAGCGGTCGAACGACAATTGCATCTGATTGCGGGTCCATGCCGCATCACGCTGGCGCACGTTGTCTTGCCACACCACGTGATCCCAGGTATGGATGCCGCATTCGAAGCCGGCATCGCGTACTGCACGCATTTCAGCAACGCAATCTCGGCCGATATCGGGTGCCGGCAACAGCACGCCGTACATCAGGGTTTTTACACCGTAATGTTCGACCACCGAGGTGCGCGAAACCTTTTGGAAAAATCCGGGGCGGAATGCGCGCCGCAATGCCCAGCCGGTGTGATCCGGTCCGAGCGAAAACAGGAAGCTGGCGTTGGCGTTGTGCCGTTGCAGCAGGCGTACCAGGTTCGGTACGCCTTCACGGGTGCCGCGGTACGTGTCTACATCGATTTTGAGAGTGAGAACCGGCATTAATCCATCAACGCCTTTGCTTCTGCAAAGTGGCCGCGATACGCATCGAAAATATTGCGCAGTGTATCGGCCATCGATGTGGTCGGCTTCCAATCCAGCTCTTCGCAGGTATTCGTGATTTTCGGCACGCGGTTTTGCACGTCCTGATAACCCTTGCCGTAGTAGGCTGCCGAGGTAGTTTCGATCAATTGCACCTTCTTGGCGGATTCCGCATATTCCGGATATTCGGCGGCCAGTTTCAGCATCATTGTGGCGAGGTCGCGGATCGAATAATTGTTGACCGGGTTGCCGATGTTGTAGATCTTGCCGCTGGCGATGGCATCCTTGTTCGCGATGATCTTGATCAGTGCATCGATGCCGTCATCGATATACGTGAATGCGCGTTTTTGCTGGCCGCCATCAACGAGAGAGATGTTTTCGCCACGCACGATATGACCGAAGAATTGCGTCACCACGCGCGAGCTGCCTTCTTTCGGCGTGTGGATCGAATCGAGGCCGGCGCCGATCCAGTTGAACGGACGGAACA
>CAMLDH010000277.1 GCA_946478765.1 uncultured Oxalobacteraceae bacterium
TGTTTTCAATAGCATTCTGCTTCATCGCAATCCCTACGCCCAAACCTCTATCGACACCGCCCCTTTGCCATAATTCAATCGGGGTGGTTGATACCACTTACGAATGCACCCATGCCAACCCTTGCGGCATCTCCGAACAGGCCAACCGGACCACGGTTTTATACCGGCTGAACGACCGACTTGCGCACGTCCATGAACAGTTCGGCCGCACGTTTCAAGGCAGCCGGATCGACACCCGGTCGATAAAGTTGGCTGCCGATACCGAACCCGCTGGCGCCTGCATCGATATAGGCGGCAATATTATTGGGATGGATACCGCCGACGGGCAGAAGCAGTGTTTTTTCCGGTAAAACAGAACGCAAGGCTTTGACAACTGCAGGTGGAATCATTTCAGCCGGAAATAGCTTCAGGCCGTGCGCGCCGGCAGCCAGTGCGCGAAATGCTTCGCTTGGCGTACTGATGCCCGGCAATGCCAGCAAGCCGAGATCGACCGCATGACGAATGACGTCCGGCTCACAGTTAGGCGCAACCATGAAGCGCGCGCCGACGCCTTTTATCGCATCGACATCTTCAATGGTGAGCACTGTTCCGCCGCCTATCAACGCATCCGGCGGCGCAATTTTCGTCAGGGCGGCAATCGCCGGCAACGCGTTCGGCCGGTTCAGCGGCACTTCCAGCAAACGGAACCCGGCATCGAACAGGATAGGTCCAATTGCCGGCACTTCCTCCGGCGTCAATCCGCGCAGAATGGCCACCATCGGGCACGGATATTCATCGAGCGAGACCATGTCAGTTCCTTCATACATGCTTATTGCCGACCAAATGCTTATTGCCGACCAACGCCTGCAACGCGGCAATATAAACATCGTCGGGTTGCCATACCGTGGACGGCATGTCGAAAAAGTCGAGCGCATCGGCATAGCGCTTTGCAAGCGAAGTCGCACCGATGATCTGCACCGGTTCGCGCGCCTGGCTTTTCATCCTTGGCCGAATGTCCGCCAATTCAGCGCCGATCAGCAAACCGGATAGATATGATGCGGCATGGGCTGCCTGCATCGCATCGGTCACGACCAATGCGCGACAGCCAAAAGCCGCATGCGTAAACCCGCCGTGTTGCGCTGCTTTCAACCCGGCCTCGAACACGGCAGGAGACTCTTGCTCGTCTTTCATCAGGGCCGCAAGCGTGCCGTGCTCACGCAGAAGCGAAAACAATTCACCCGTCATGAACGTCATGATCGCGGCGACACCGTCATTGTCGATGCGCACCCATTTACAATGCGTACCCGGCAACACATACCACCCATCCGATGCGCCGAGCGCCATGGCGCCGAGGATTTGGGTTTCCTCGCCGCGCATCACATCCGGCGTGCCAAATGCATCGTCAAATCGATATCCCGGCACGATACGACAGCGAACATTCGGTAGCGCCGTCTCGATGGGCAACATTGCCTGCGGCAAACGAGAGAGTGGCTGCTCGCTAGAAAGATAGGGTGCCTGTCGCCAGCCATTGCGACTGCCTACCATTCCCGACATCACAACGTCGGCATGCGTTACGGTTAGCGTTTTCAACAATTCCTTTAGCGACGCCTCGAAATCCCCATTGACCGCGAGAATGCCGAATGCATCATTGTGCTGCCGCGCCAATTTGCCTTGTTCATTCAGCACATAGGTACGCCGGTTGCTTGTGCCCCAATCGATACCGACTACTGTCGCTTGCGATTTATTCACGGCGCCACCCCAAAAGCTGTTGGATGCGAGCGGGTCCGTCAGCGTTCCCAATGCAGCAAATCATGCTCACGCCCAACCGCCGTCGACAATGAATTCCTGCGCAGTACACATCGCGCTGTCGTCGGAGGCGAGAAAC
This sequence comes from uncultured Oxalobacteraceae bacterium, assembly GCA_946478765.1. The sequence continues at coordinate 1,865 of CAMLDH010000277.1, forward strand.
ATCACCATGCGCGCAACGTGCCACGGCTGCAGCCGTCCCGGCAAACACTGGTTCGCCTCGATTTCCCGCTCGCCCTCCGGATCGAGCCAAAGCTTCATCTGGCGCTCGGTCATCACCCAACCCGGCGTGACGGTATTGACCCTGATGTTATAAGGCCCCAGATCCCGCGCGAGTCCTCGGGTCAAGCCGCTGACGGCTGCCTTGGTGGTGGTGTAGACCGAATAGCCGCCATTCGCAATATGCCAACTGATGGAACCAAGATTGATGATCGAACCGCCGCCGTTCTTTTTCATTCCGGCAATGACGGCCTGACAGGTAAAGAACATCGGGCGTTGATTGATCGCGATGCGATCGTTCCAGTATTCCAGCGTCACCTCTTCCGGCTGGTGGCGATCGTCGTTACCGGCATTGTTGACCAGCACGTCAAAGTCGCCGATCTGCTGTGCCAATGCGCGCATGTCGGCTTGCAAGGCCGGAATATCCCGGATGTCGCAGCACCGGAAAACCGGCGTCTCGTATCCGGCTTTCGCCAGACGCTCGCATAAGTTCAGGCCCGCATCGGTTGCGATATCCACAAACGCGACTATCGCGCCCTGCGCGGCAAATTCGGTGACGATGCTTTCTCCAATACCGGACGCGCCACCGGTGACGAATACCCGTTTGCCCTTCAGGCTGGGATAGCTGGCCAAACTGTTTTGGGAAGGCATGATTTTCTCCTGAACTTTCGTGGCAACCGCCAATCTCAATAGGAATGCTGGATTTGACCGGCGATCCGTCAATTCATTCTTGATAAATCGCCTTAAAAACTGCGTATCTTTTTCGGTGACACGCGAACGTGTCGCCTGATTCAATCTCTGTTGAAAACAGAATGACCGGCAAAAAATCCCTGCGCCGCAGCCAGGCTTGGTTCGGCCCACAAGACCGCGACGGCTTCGTGCATCGCAGCTGGACCAAGAAATCCGGTTATCCGGACGATGCATTCGATGGCCGCCCGGTCATCGGCATTTGCAATACCTGGTCCGAACTCACGCCTTGCAACGATCACTTCCGCGATCTGGCGGAATTCGTCAAGCGCGGCGTCCTTGAAGCCGGCGGATTCCCGCTTGAATTCCCCGTGATGTCGCTCGGCGAAACGCAATTGCGTCCCACCGCAATGTTGTTTCGCAATCTCGCCAGCATGGACGTCGAAGAATCCATCAGGGGCAATCCGATCGATGGCGTGGTGCTGCTGATGGGCTGCGACAAGACCACGCCGGCATTGCTGATGGGTGCCGCAAGCTGCGGTTTGCCGACGATCGGCTTGTCGGGCGGACCGATGTTGAACGGCAAATTTCGCGGCAAGGACATCGGTTCCGGCACCGGCGTCTGGCAGATGTCGGAAATGGTCAGGGCAGGACAAATGTCGCAGGATGAATTCACGGCAGCCGAATCCTGCATGAACCGCTCCAAAGGCCATTGCATGACGATGGGTACCGCATCCACCATGGCGAGCATGGTCGAAGCCTTGGGCATGTCTTTGCCGGAGAATGCCGCGATCCCCGCCCCCGATACGCGCCGCAACCGGCTCGCGCAATTGACGGGCCGGCGCATTGTGCAGATGGTCGAAGAAGACCTGGGCATGGCAAACATACTCACGCGTGCAGCGTTCGAGAATGCGATCCGGGTAAATGCCGCAATCGGCGGCTCGACCAACGCCGTGGTGCATCTGCTGGCCATCGCCGGCCGCATGGGAATCGCGCTCGATCTGGAAGACTTCGACCGCCTCGGCAGCCACCTGCCATGTCTGGTCGACCTGCAGCCGTCCGGTCAATACCTGATGGAAGATTTTTATTATGCCGGCGGACTCCCGGCAGTGATGCGCGAAATACAAGACATGCTGCATGGCGATGCGCTGACGGTCAACGGCAAGACCATTACGGAAAACATCAAGGACGCACCGTGCTACAACCGCGAAGTGATCCGGCCGCTTGCGCAGCCATTCAAGGCGCATGCAGGCATTGCCATCCTCAAGGGAAATCTCGCGCCGGACGGCGCCGTGATCAAACCCTCGGCAGCGTCGTCACACTTGCTCAAACATCGCGGTCGTGCGGTGGTATTCGACACCATCGAAGACCTGCATGCCCGCATCGATGATCCGGAACTCGACGTCGACGAACACTGCGTGATGGTGCTGAAAAACTGCGGGCCGCGCGGCTATCCCGGCATGGCCGAAGTCGGCAACATGCCGCTGCCGCGCAAAGTGCTGCAGAAAGGTTTTATCGACATGGTCCGGATATCCGATGCCCGCATGAGCGGCACTGCATACGGCACCGTCGTGTTGCATGTATCGCCCGAGGCCGCGCTGGGCGGGCCGTTGGCGCTGGTGCGCGATGGCGACATGATTGAGCTGAATGTGGCCGATCGATGGCTGCATCTGGATGTCAGCGACGAGGAGCTGCAACGGCGCAAGGCAGCATGGGCAGCGCCGGAGCCGCCGTCACGCGGCTATGCGCGGCTGTATGTCGAGCACGTGCAGCAGGCGCATCTGGGCGCCGATCTGGACTTTCTGGTGGGCGCCAGCGGTGCCGCGGTGCCGCGCGAATCTCATTGAGAACCTCATTGAATTTTGCATTGAATTTCACATCAGGGGAATGACATGAATGCCGCACAATGCGTGTGGAATGCCCATGCCAAGCTTGGCGAAGGTCCCGTCTGGTCGGTCAAGGAACAGGCGCTGTACTGGGTCGATATCCTGAACCGCCGGCTGCATCGGCTAGACCGCCATCTCGATCAGCGCACTTGGCAATTCGACGAAGAGATTTCATCCGCCGCCGAACGCGCTGAAGGTCCCGGACTCATTGTCACGCTACGCCATGGCTTTGCTTTCTTCGATCCGGCAACAGCGAAAATGGAGCGCCTTGCGCAGCCGGAACAACATCTTCCGGGCAATCGTTTCAACGACGGTAAATGCGACCGGCTTGGGCGCTTCTGGGCAGGCACCATCGATTTCGATTGCAAAGAACCTACCGGTTCGCTCTATTGCCTGTCGCCCGATCTCAGCTGTCGCAAGGTGGATTCAGGTTATGTTGTGACCAATGGTCCTGCATGGTCGGCCGACCAGAAAACCATGTATCACAACGATAGCGCCAACGGCCGAGTCTACGCATTTGATGTTGATTTGAAGTCCGGCACGCTCTCCAACAAGCGACTATTTCTTCAATTTGGCACGGAGGAAGGCTCCCCCGACGGCATGACGACCGATGCGGAAGGCGGCTTGTGGATCGCACATTGGGGCGCAGGCAAAGTTACCCGGCGCGATCCTGAAGGAAAGGTACTGCAAACCGTTCAACTACCCTGCAGCCAGGTCACCAGTTGCACATTCGGCGGCCCGGAATTGAAGACCTTGTATGTCACGACCGCAAACGTCGGGCTGACGCAACAGCAGCTGGAGCATGCGCCATTGGCTGGCGGTCTGTTCGCGATTGACATGGATATTGCCGGTATGCCGGCAAATGCTTTCCGGGGTTAATCTCATTCGCCATTTTTTCGAAAAATTCTGACGATGGACGTTCCCATTATTTCACTGGAATC
>CAMLDH010000278.1 GCA_946478765.1 uncultured Oxalobacteraceae bacterium
CATTCAAGCGCGTGCGCATCGAGCAGCAAGGCGATGGCCAGTGCAGCACGCCTGATCCGGATGGGGGTGGTCGATGTAGTGCTGACAGGCGGCGTCGATTCGTTATGCGCTTTCACGGTGGCCGGCTTTGCATCGCTGGAGTCGGTCAGCGCCGCCCGCTGCAATCCCTTGAGTGCGAATCGCAACGGCATCAATATCGGCGAGGGTGCAGCGTTATTCCTGATGAGCCGCGAGCCGGCGGCTGTTTCGCTACGCGGCTGGGGCGAGTCGTCGGACGGCCATCACATGTCGGCGCCGGACCCGGCGGGTAACGGTGCACGGCTGGCAATTGAAAGCGCGTTGTCACGCGCCGGCATCGACGCACAACAAATCGATTATGTGAATCTGCATGGCACCGCGACAGTACAGAACGACGCCATGGAGTCGCGCGTGATACATGCGCTGTTCGGCGATACGGTTCCGGTCAGTTCCACCAAACCATTCACCGGTCATGCGTTGGGCGCGGCCGGCGCAATCGAAGCCGGTTTGTGCTGGCTCGCGATGCAGGACGACAACGCCGACGGCAGGTTGCCGCCCCATCTGTGGGATGGCGCATCCGATCCTGGATTGCCGGTGCTGTACGCGGCAGAACCCGGTGCGCGTACCGGGCGTCCGTTGCGCTGGGCCTTGAGCAATTCGTTCGCATTTGGCGGCGCCAATGCGGCACTCGTATTCGGAAGGGAATGACATGGACATGCCGGACATTAGTTCTCTTGTGCCGCACGCGGGACCGATGGTGCTGCTCGATCGCGTGATTTCGGTCGATGTAGAGAACCTGTGCGCCGAAGTCACGATCGGACCGGACAGTCTGTTTTGCGGCAGCGACGGTGTCGGCGCTTGGGTCGGTATCGAATACATGGCGCAAGCGATCGCCGCGCATGCAGGGTATGCGGCGCGGCTGCGTGGCGAACCGGTCAAGATTGGATTCTTGCTGGGTTCGCGGCGTTACGAATGCAGCCGGCCGATGTTCGAGGTCGGCAGCGTGCTTCGGATTCATGTTCAGCGCATCCTGTTCGGTGAAAACGGCCTGGGGTCGTTCGAGGGGCGCATCGACGATCGCGACGGGCAAGTGGCCAGCGCCACCATCACGGTTTTTCAACCGGCAAATGCCAATGAATTCCTCGAAGGGAGCATGGAATGAGTAGAAGTGTATTGATCACCGGTTCCAGTCGCGGCATCGGCAAGGCGATTGCGTTGCGTCTGGCGCGCGATGGCTTTGATATCGTTTTGCATTGCCGCAGCAGGCGCGAGGAAGCGGATGCAGCCGCGCACACCATTGCCGCGATGGGACGCCAGGTGCGCGTGTTGCAGTTCGATATCGGTGAGCGCGAAGCGGTTGCCGCGGCGCTGGAAGCGGACATCGAGCAGCATGGCTGCTATTACGGCGTCGTCTGCAATGCCGGGGTCGCGCGCGACAATGCGTTTCCCGCGATGTCGGGCGAGGACTGGGATATTGTCCTCAAAACCAATCTCGACGGTTTCTACAATGTGCTGAATCCCTTGATCATGCCGCTGGTGCGGCGGCGCAAGCCGGGCCGTATCGTGACCATGGCATCGGTATCGGGTTTGATCGGCAATCGTGGACAAGTCAACTACAGCGCGGCCAAGGCCGGCATTATCGGCGCCACCAAGGCGCTGGCGCTGGAATTGGCGAAACGCGACATCACCGTCAATTGCGTGGCGCCCGGCCTGATCGACACCGAAATGATCGGCGATGTGCCGCTGGAAGAAGCATTGAAGCTGATTCCGGCACGTCGCATCGGCAAGCCGGAAGAGGTCGCAGCGACGGTCGCCTTCCTGATGGCGGACGACGCGGCGTATATTACGCGCCAGGTGATTTCGGTGAATGGAGGATTGGCATGAACCATCGTGTTGTGGTGACCGGGATTGCCGGCATCAGCCCGCTTGGCAACGACTGGTCCAGCATTCGTGCGCGCCTGGGCCTTTACCGCAATGCGGTGGCCAGGATGGAAGAGTGGGACGAGTACGATGGATTGAATACGCGGCTGGGTGCGCCGGCCGCCGCGTTTGAATTGTCCGATCGCTACAACCGCAAAACGACGCGCAGCATGGGAAGGGTCGCACTGATGGCCACGCGCACCAGCGAACTGGCTTTGCTCGATGCCGGCCTGCTGGATGATCCGCTGCTGAAGAGCGGCCAGCTCGGCATCTCTTACGGCTCCTCGGTCGGCACGCCGAAATCGATGGGCGGCTTCGGCAAGATGATCGAAGAAAAAACCACCAAGGGCATCAACGCCACGACCTACATCAAGATGATGGCGCACACGGCGCCGGTCAACATCGGCGTGTTCCTGGGCGTGACCGGGCGCGTGATGACCACGTCCAGCGCCTGCACCTCCGGCAGCCAGGGCATTGGCTATGCGTATGAAGCGATACGCAGCGGCCGCCAGCGCGCGATGATTGCCGGCGGTGCGGAGGAGTTGTGCGCAACCGAAGCGGCGGTGTTCGACACCTTGTTCGCCACCAGCGTGCGCAACGATGCTGCCGATACGACACCGCGTCCGTTCGATGCGGAGCGTGACGGCCTGGTGCTGGGCGAAGGCGCCGGCACCCTGATTCTGGAAGAGCGGGAACACGCCCGCGCGCGCGGCGCAAAAATCTACGCGGAGATCGTTGGCTTCGGCACCAACAGCGATGGCTGTCACGTCACCAACCCCAATGCAGACACGATGAAAATCGCGATGGAACTGGCGCTATCCGACGCGGGCTTGCCGTCTTCGGCAATCAGCTATATCAACGCGCACGGCACCGGCACGCAACAGGGCGACGTCGCGGAATCGCACGCCACCGGCCAGGTGTTCAGCAACCGCGTGCCGATCAGTTCGCTGAAAAGTTACATGGGCCACACGCTCGGCGCATGCGGCGCGCTTGAAGCATGGGCCAGCATCGAAATGATGCGTGAAGGCTGGTTCGCGCCGACCATCAATCTGGCGCGCGTCGACCCGCTATGCGCGGAACTGGATTACATCACGGGCGAAGGGCGCAGGCTGGAATGCGAATACGTGATGTCGAATAACTTTGCTTTTGGCGGGATCAATACGTCGTTAATTTTTAAAAAAGTTGGATAAGTGTGAAGGGCAGCACGTAGATAACGGGCATTACTTCTATCGAGATATGGTGGAACGCATTGTCGATCTAATTGTTTTTCACAATAAAGTAAAAGATTATTCGGCATCGGTAGACCGCTCTACCGGAATGTAATTTGAATGTTTAACTTGGACGGAGTAATTCGATGAAATTTAAATTATTTTTCCCGCTGCTTTTTCCTTTCGGAATATTGGCGGCTTCTTCTCATGCAGAAGAAAAACTGCTGGTACAGGTACCTGCCGTCTATGACGCGCAGGTGCTGATCGGGAAAAAAATAAAAGATGAATGTGAAGTAGATAATCTGGTGGGAAATCATGTTTTTGGACGAGTAAATGAGAAATTTCCAGCCAGCCAGCAGATTCAAGATCCTGGCAAGGCAGGCAAAGACAAAGTACTAAAGCTCACCATTCTTAGTGCAACAGGTGCGGGCGGAGGTTCATGGAGCGGATCGAAATCGATTACGTTGCGTGCTGACCTTGCACAGAATGGTCAGGTGATTCGAACGCTTGTGAAACAACGTGGATCGCGTGGAGGCCCACTTGGTGGATTCAAAGGCACCTGTTCTATTCTGGAACGAGATGCACAGGCTCTGGCAAAAGATGTGGTCACTTGGTTGATCCGGCCAGCAGCTGTGATTTCAGATTCTATAGCGGACCTTTCATCAGAGCCCTCTGCTGCAGAAAAAGGGACAGAGTGAAGTTGGATATTCCACATGTTATTCAGCATGTGTCATGTTCTCGACGCGCCGCTTTTGATGGAAGAAGTTGTCAAAATTAGCGAAAATTATCTTGATGCCCCGTCTGCCGTCCTGTGGCTGGTGGACGGTCGTTCGATAACGGACGACGACCGGATATTCTTCGAGCAGCAACTCAATGCCGACGAAGCCGCCCGCTATGCGCGCTTCGTGCGGCCGCAGCGCCGGCGCCAGTTTTTACTTGGACGCATGCTGCTGCGGCTGGCGCTCAGTCGTATGATGAACCTGTCGATCAATACAATTGGCGTCATCGAGCGGCCAGGCAAATCGCCAGGCCTGCTTATCGCGGGTTCGCTGCACACACAGCCGGGCTTCAGCCTTTCGCATAGCCGCGACTGGATCGCATGTGCAGTGAGCACGGAAAGTGCGATCGGCCTCGACATCGAGGCGATCGACAGCGACCGTGACTTCAACGGTATTGCGCAAACGGCCTTCCATGCGAATGAAACGGCCTGGCTGCAACGGCAGGCTGGCAATATGCGCGTCGCCGCGTTCTACCATCTGTGGAGCCTGAAGGAAGCCTGGTACAAGCTCATGTCCAATCGCGGCGAGGGCCAGCCCTTGCAGGACCTGACGGACCCGGATGGCGAGTTGAAGTCGCAAGGCGATGGGTGGTTTTCCTTCACCTTGCCGCATGCGGCGCTTTCGGTGGTAATTTGCACCGATCATCCGATGCCGTCGGTCCAGGTAGCGGAACCCGTTGAATTGACCCGCGATCTCTGGCGGTTGGCGCAAGCCCGGCCAGCGCCTGCAAATTTACAACGCATCGAAGCCCGCGCAGTTGCCGGCGCCTGCGTATGCACAGGGGGGGGATATCCACGCCGGGCCAGGAGCAGCGTTTGCCGTAGGAGGCGTGGCAGAAGCCACCAATAAACAGGTAGCGCAGAACTCCCCTAGTTTTTATGCTAAATTCGGCTACGCCACCGATGGTCAATCGGCTGCGCATAACTGGGCTGCGGCGCAGGCCGAATGCAGTGGCTGGAATCTCGGCATGGAAGGCGACATTACCTATATGCAGACCCGCGTCACGACTTTGCCGGAAGGGATGCTGTCCAAAGGCTTGGTCTAATTGATACATCCGATGCACTATTTTCATGTCAAATACAGTAATAAAATTGCTGAATGAAAAGGATGCCAACATGAAGCAGCCAGCACAAGCGCCATTCCAGCAGCAACGCGCCGCATCCGCGCACAATTCTATCGCCAACGAACAGACGAGCTTTGTCGACAATCGGACGTCAGCAATTGCACAGCGCAAGCTTGCACAGATGATCGTGCAAAGCCCACGCGTTGTTGCGCAGCGCAGGCAAATTGCGGGCATTACCGGTGAGACTGCACAGCGGCAGGCCGCGGAAGAGGAGGCGCCGGTGCAAGGCAAGTTCGCTGCCGATGCGGTATCCGTCCAACTAGTCGAGGACGCCGCACCCAAAGCCAACAATACAGGTTTGCCCGATAACTTGAAAGCAGCCATACTTTTTGTGTGTTCAAAAAGCACCATTCAAAGGCACATCACAAAATTTCA
>CAMLDH010000279.1 GCA_946478765.1 uncultured Oxalobacteraceae bacterium
TTGTGCCACCCGATGTTGTGCCACCCGATGTTGTGCCACCCGATGTTGTGCCACCTGTCGTTGCACCGCTACCTGACGTGCCGCCTGGCACTGTGCCTCCTGGTAACGTGCCGCCAGAGGAAGTGCCGCCTGACAAGGTATCGCCGGATGATGTGCCGCCCGATGCAGTGCCGCCCGCTCGCGTTCCGCCGGGCTGTGTTCCGCTCGGCACGGCGCCACTCGATGAAGTCGCTCCCGGGGCAGATCCACCCGATGATGTGGCGCCGGATGTGGTGTCACTTGAGGTCGTGCCGCCGGATACATTTCCGCCGCCCAGAGAATAGCCGCCATACGATTTGTTGCTGGATGTTGTTCCTCCGCCTGAAGATGTGCTGCCCGTACCCGGTGCTGTGCCGGCTCCCGACGTCGCGCCTGAACCGCTCGGCGTCACCGAGGAACCGCTCATGCCCGAGGTGGCGCCGGACGTGGTTCCCGTCCCGCCCGATGTTGTGCCTGTGGTGCCTGTCGTGCTCGCGCCCTGCCCGGTCGATCCGGTGCTGCCTGTAGTCGTCTGTGCCAGCGCAATGCCAGTGCAAAGCGTAATCGTTATTGCACCCAGAAATTGCTTCATTGCTCACCTCCGAAAATAAGATTCGAACGTCCACCTTAGTCGCTGACACATGGGTGGATTTGAGCTAGCTCAAGCGATGGGACATTATCGTGCAGCCATATGCGGAGAGGGCCCAGAAATTTTTTGCAACTAACATGATGGCGTGCATGTTGATGTACGCGCAATTGATGGCGCATCGGCAACAGGGAAAGAACGATCGGCTGCATGCTCGATACTGCGCACCATTATTCTCACGGAACCGATTTCAAAACCGTCAATCCGAAGGGTATGTGCCAGTCCTGCAGGTGGATAAGGGACAGATTCTTTCCGGAGGGCCGGCAATTGTGCAATGCCTGGCGGATTACGTGCCGCAGAAACACTTGCCGCAATGAATGCCATCAATGAATGCCATAACAGTATGTAACAAGCGTGCGGCCGATTATCCGGCCATCTGTGCTTGCTGATGGGCAAGGATTGATTGAAGCCGCCGCATGAACTGCGGACGACCTGCGACCCGCCATGTAAATGCCGACCGGCCCATGAAAGAAAACCGCAATTCCAATCCACACAATCATCGTATCGCATTGGTGCTGCAAGGCGGCGGCGCGCTGGGAGCCTATCAAGCCGGCGTATATCAGGCCTTGCACGAACATGCGCTAACCCCGGACTGGGTAGTGGGCACCTCGATCGGCGCGATCAATGGCGCCATCATTGCCGGCAATCGGCGCGACAAGTGTCTGGAGCGTCTCAAGCAGTTCTGGCATGACATATCGTTCGCCGATGTGATCGATATGCGCAAAGTGCCCGATCCCGCGCGCCAATTCAATATCCGGCTGTCGACCATCAAAGCGGTGTGGCAAGGGGTACCGGGCTTTTTCACGCCGCGCATCCCGGATCTGTTCGCGGCGAACCTGCCGGTGCCGCCGGAAACGGCGAGCTTTTACGATACCAGCGATTTGGAAAAGTCCCTCGGGAAGCTGGTCGATTTCGACTACCTTAATTCGCCCGGCGGCATCCGCCTGACCATGCATGCAATGCAGGTCACCGCCGGCAAACTGGTGACCTTCGATAACCGGGAGCACACGCTCGGCATCGAACACGTGATGGCCAGCGGTGCGTTGCCGCCGGGCTTTCCGCCGATACGCATCGACGGCGAGCTGTACTGGGATGGCGGCCTGTTTTCCAATACGCCGCTGGAAACCGTGCTGGACGATGAGCCGCGGGTCGACACGCTGTGTTTCATGGTGGATCTGTGGAGTGCGGAAGGACCGGAGCCGCGTACCTTCGACGAAGTGCAGACCCGTCAGAAAGACGTGACCTATGCCTCGCGCTCCAAACGCCACATCGAGAACTATCTGCGCATGCATAACTTGCGGCGCATGGTGCGCGCGCTGCATAAAAGACTGCCCGCTGAATTGCAGAGGGAAAGCGATTTGAAGGACATCGAATTGGTCGGCGGCGATACCACCATGCATATCGTGCGGCTTGCTTATGCGGGACGCGACTGGAACATGGCGTCGAAGGATATCAATTTTTCCAGGGGCTCGATCGAGTGGCGCTGGGAGCAGGGTTATCAGGATGCGGTGCGCGCGCTCGAGCATGCGGCGTGGGTGTCTTTCGTTCCTGCCGAGACCGGCCTGGTGGTGCATGAACTGATGCCGGATAGCGCAGATTCGTACCGTGCAGCCTACGCAAAAAAATGAGGCAGGCGGCAACTGCGTGAAGGGGCGATGTACAAAAGCGAATACGCCTGAATGCGGCCTCAGTTCGGGGAGGCCATCAATTCCGGCACATGCAGCGCGAATCCCTGGGCGTAATCGATCCCGATGTGCTGCAGCCGCTGCAGCACATCGTCGCTTTCGACAAACTTGGCAATGCATTTAACGCCGGCCACTTTGGCGATCCGGTGTATCGATTCCACCATCGCGCAATCGATCGCGTCTTTCGCGATGTTTTTGACAATGCTGCCGTCGATTTTCAGGAAATCGACGGGCAGCGACTTCACATAGCTGAACGCGCCCGCTGCATTGCCGAAATCATCCAGTGCGAAGCGGCAGCCGAACGCCTTCAGCGTTTGCATGAAATGCATCACGCGCGGCAGATGCGTGATCGCGGCGGCTTCGGCAATGTCAAAACAAATTCGGTGCGGCGGGATGCCGCTTGCGTGCAGTTCTCGCACGACAAACTCCTGAAACCCGGCATCGGCGAGCGCGGCGCCCGATATATTGATCGCGACAAAGGATTGGGGATCGGCGTCGAACAACGCAGTCGGCGGGCGACGGCACAAATGTTCGATCACCCAGCGGTCGATCGCCGGCAACAACCCGTGGCGCCCGGCAGGTGGAATGAATGCCATCGGCAATAGAATGCGGCCCTGCTCGTCCCGGTAGCGCAGCAACATCTCGTGATGCGGCGTCGCGCTGCCGTCTGCGATCGGCTGAATCTTCTGGCGATACATCGAGAACCGGCTTTGCTCGACCGCCTTTTGCAGGCGCGCGACCCAATCGATGCGGACATCGCGCTCGCGCATTGCGCCGCTATCGCATTCAAACACTTGCACGCAATTGCGGCCGCGGTCCTTGGCGATATGGCACGCGGTGTCGGCGCCGCTCAAGAGCGATTGCACATCCTGCGATTGGTCGGTGATCGCGATCAATCCGATGCTGACGCCGACACTGAACATTTTCCCGTCCCACTCGAAGCGGAACGCGCGCACGATGTCGATCAAATGCTGCGCGATGTCGAGCGCCCGTTGCTGCGCACAGCCTTCGAGCAAAATGCCGAATTCATCGCCGCCCAGGCGCGCCAGCGTATCGGACTTGCGGGTGTTGCTCGATAACAGGCGCGACAACTGGCGCAGCAGCTGGTCGCCGGCCAAGTGGCCGCATGTGTCGTTGACGATCTTGAACTGGTCCAGATCCAGAAACAGCAAGGCATGATGCGCATGCGCGGCGTGCGCCGAGTGCAACAGGCGCGCTGCGACCGATTCGAATTCGGTGCGATTGTACAAGCCGGTCAATACATCGCGACTGGCTTGAAAGCTGATTTTTTGCGTCAAGGCGCGCGCCTCCGTGACGTCATGAAATACCATCACGACACCGCTCAAGCGGCCGTCCCTGAGCTTGATCGGCGCGGCCGAATTCTCGATGTAATATTCGATGCCGTTTTTCGCGATCAATACCGTATTGCTGGCGAGTCCGCAGATTTTCCCCTCGCTCAGTGCTCTTTGCACCGGGCTTTCCACGAGCTCGCGCGTGGTTTCGTCGACGATCACGAAGACATGTTCCAGCGGCAATCCGCCGGCATCCTTGCCGGACCATCCGGTCAGCCGTTCCGCCATGGGATTCAGATACGTGATACGGGCGTCGGCATCAGTGGTAATGACTGCATCGCCGATCGATTGCAAGGTGATGTGCGCCAGATCCTTTTCGGCAAACAACGCCTCTTCCATTTTCTTGCGTTGCGTGATGTCTTCGATTTTCGCAATGAAATAGAGCGGCTTGCCGTCTGCATTGCGCACCAGCGAAGAGCTGAGCATCACCGGCACGATATGCCCCTCCTTGTGGAAATAGCGCTTTTCCATCTGGTAGGTTTTCAGTTGATCGGCCAATACCAGTTGCACGAACGTCTGATCGATCGCCAGGTCGTCCGGATGCGTGAGCCGCTGGGACGAAGTGGCCAGCAATTCGCTTTCCGCATAGCCGATCATGTCGCACAAGGGCTGATTGACCTTGCGCCATTTTCCCTGCAATGAAATCAACGCCATGCCGATCGGCGCATGGTCGAATGCGCCGCGAAAGCGCGCTTCGCTTTCCTGCATCACTTCCCTGTTCCGATGGCGTTCCGTGGTGTCGCGCATCACGCCGGCAAACATGCGGCGGCCGTCTAAATTGATTTCGGTAATCGTCAATTCCAGCGGAAACAGTTTCCCGTCCTTGCGCAGGCCGCGCACTTCCTGCGCCGCCTGCCCGATAAAATTGCCGGCGCCGGTGGCCAGATAGTGGGCGAAGCCATCGGCCTGCCGCGCCGATTCCGTGGCCGAGCGCATAAGGGTTTTCAATGGCCGACCGCGCAACTCGCACGCGTCGTAGCCGAAGATGCCGCAAGCGGCCGGATTGACCGATTCGATGACGCGGTGTTCGTCCGCCAGGATGATGCCATCCGTCACGCCCATGAACAGATATTCATACTTGCGTTCGAGTTGCGACAGCGCTGCTTGCGCCGATTCTTTTTCCTCGATCGCATGGTGCTCGCGCAGGGTTTTCTTCAGGACGGTCGGCAGCAGCGCCAGATAGTTGCCGCGCCCATCCTTGAACAGATAATCCTGCACCCCGACGCGCATTGCTTCCAGCACCGCCGCCTCATCGTTTTGCGCAATCAGCATCAGTACCGGCGCGGCATGGCCGGGCATTGCATGCAAGGCCTGAAAGCATTCGAGACCGCTCATGTCGGACAGCAGGTAGTCGAGGATGATGCAGTGCGGTTGCAGTACGCCGATTTTGGCAAGCGCGGCCTGCCCGGAATCGCAAAAATCGAGTTCCCAATTCAGTTCCGCAGTGGCGAGCGCACCACGCTGCGCGTGCTGGTCGTCCGCGCCGTTGCCAACCACGAGAATTTTGGTGGCGCGCTTCACGCTTAGGGCGCCACACGAGGAAAACGGATCACGGCATCTCCTTCGGCAAAAAGGCTTGCATGACGATTCCGAAATGACAGCCCGATCCGTAGCGGATCGGGTCAAGCCGATCATAGCATGCAATTTGCCGCATTTTGCATGCGAGCCATTGCA
>CAMLDH010000280.1 GCA_946478765.1 uncultured Oxalobacteraceae bacterium
ATTTATACTGTATGAATATACAGCTATTGTCGGTGACGAAAAAATCTCGCTCAGCCTGACAAGCTGTCTACGTGAGAGGAATGACCAAATCATGAACACGATGAAATTCGACATTCGCCCGGCTGCCAAAGAGCGTGCCAAGCTGCGCCTGGGAATCGCCGGCCCGGCCGGCAGCGGCAAAAGTTACAGCGGCCTATTGATCGCATCGGGATTGGGCGGGCGCATCGGCGTCATCGATACCGAGCACCGCAGTGCCCACTTGTATGCCGACCTGATACCGGGCGGGTTCGATGTGCTTGAGTTGCCGCCGCCGTTTTCTCCGGATAATTATGTCGCGGCGATTCATGCCTTCGAGATAGCGGGCGTCGACACCATCATCATCGACAGCCTGTCCCACGCTTGGGCCGGCGAGGGCGGTGCGCTCGACATGCAGGGCAAGATCGCGGACAAGACCGGCAACTCGTGGGCGGCGTGGCGTTCGATCACGCCCAAGCACAATGCGTTGGTCGAAGCGATGCTGCAAAGCCCCTGCAATATCATCGCGACGATGCGCTCCAAAATGGAGTATGTGCAGGATGGCGACGGCGCCAAGGGCAAGGTCAAGAAAGTCGGCCTGGCGCCGGTCATGCGTGACGGCATCGAGTATGAATTCACGATATTCATGGAAATGGACCAGGCTCACAATGGTTTCATCGGCAAGGACCGCACGCGCCTGTTCGACAATCAGATTATTGAAAAGCCCAATGCCGACATAGGCCGCCAATTGCTCGACTGGTTGAACAACGGCATCGAGCCGGCCGCCGCGCCGGTACTGCGGGAACAGCAAGTGGCGGCGTTATCCGACAGCATCAGCCAGGCGCAGACCTTGGATGAATTGAAGGAAGCCTATGTCGCGGCGGCCACCGTGTGCGACGTGTTGCACGACGAGCAAACCAAGCGCAATTTCAACCGGCTGACCAATATGCGCAAGCATGAACTGGAAGCGGACATTTCCGCGGCCGTAAGCGGCGATGCGGCCAACAGCCAGCTCAACAGCCAGCTCAACAGCCATCTCAACGGTCACGATGACAGGCATGGCCAGCGGGAGGCGGCATGAATATTTTCGAGGCGTTTGAAGTCGCCGCAGAAATTCGCGCTCTCGGCGAACAACTGCGCACCGAGCAGCCCGATCAGCAAGCGGTCGACGACACGCTCGATGGCTTGGCATGGCCGCTCGATGAAAAGCTGGAAGCGCTGGCCAAGTTGCGCCGCATGCTGATGGGGACCCGCGATGCCAGGATCGAGCGCGCCGACAGCCTGTACGAACAAGCCGGCCGCGATGCAGCCGCGATCGACCGGGTCGAAGACCTGATTCAAGCGCTGCTGCAGGCATCGGGGCGCAACCGCGCGCAAACCGCGTTGTTCACGATTGCGCTGTACAAGAAAGCCGCGGTGGCGGCGGTCGACAATCCGGACGAACTTCCTCCGGCCTATCTGCGCTACCCGCCGGCGCCGCCGCCGGCGCCCGATAAACGGGCGATTCTGGACGCGTTGAAAGCGGGCAGGCAGGTACCGGGCGCGCATCTTGAAGAGGGCGTACGCCTCTCCATCAAATGAAGTTTCTCAATAAAGGACAAACATCATGGCATCTGTGAATAAAGTCATCGTGGTAGGCAACTTGGGCCGCGATCCCGAGACCCGATACATGCCCAATGGCGATTGCGTCTGTCATATCAACGTCGCCACCAGCGAAAAATTGACGGATAAAGTCAGCGGCGAAAAAAAGGAGATAACCGAATGGCATCGCGTGGTGATGTTTCGCAAGCTCGGTGAAATCGCGTCGCTGTATTTAAAAAAGGGCATGCAGGTGTATCTCGAAGGGCGTTTGCAAACGCGTAAATGGGTGGATAAACAGGGTCACGATCGCTATACGACCGAAATTGTCGCCGACCATATGCACATGCTGGGCAGCCGGCCGCACGATAGCGAGCACGACGAACACGGCGTCAACGACGGCTCGGACGATGCGGCCGCGTATGCTGACGGATCTGCGCAGCGCACGACGGAAACGCCGCTCAGCAACGGTCATGCAGGCGAGCCGAAAAAAAATGCCCGGTTATATCCCGACGAGATTCCGTTTTGACGGGACCGGAGGCGCACAGCAAACCTGATCGATCTCGCGCCTGCTCGATTCGGCATGATCGACCTGTCTGATTTGTCCGGTCGCGACGGCATCGACGATGCCGGGCGGCCGTTGTTGCAGGACATGCTGGCGTCGGTGCTGCGGGGCGAGGCGGCCCGGCATGGCAACGCGTATGCCGATCTGGTGATTACCCTGTTGATCGCGTATGACTTGCGCAAGCATTGTCAGGCCGCGCAGACCATGATCGGCGAGCGCGATCGGACATGGTTTGCCGGGTGCCGCCGCGGCCTGACGCAGCTATTGCAGCGATATATCGAAACCTGCGGCATGTCCGATGCCGAAATCGAGAGCGCATTGGCGTTGGCCGATCGTCTGTGGTGTGCATTGCAAACGCCGGATACATTCGCAAACTGTTCTAAGCCTGGTTATCCGCCAGCATGCGTTTGATGCTTTGATGAATTTTTTCGATTGACGCGATAGGCTTCGGGAATCGTTGCCGGTGGCGAGTCCCGTTCTGCTCGATATCGAAGCCGTAGCAATCCATGCCCAGCAGCCGCACGCCCGGCGCTTGAAACTCGATCAAGTCGCGGTAAGAATTTTCTTCATCGCTTAAAGAGAGAGTCGCAGCGGCCGCCCAATCCGTGTCCTCTATCCAGCCCATTTGACCGAACCCGGCGATATAACGCACGCGCTTCGGCGCCATTCTGAAAAACGCAAAGTCACCCAAGGCGAGATAGCGCTCCGCCTCCGGTTGGTAGCGAAGATGGCGCGCCATCATTTCGCGCGATGCGTCAAAGCGCCGCACCTCTCCCACCAAGGTCATGCGCGTTCCGTTCAGGACGTTTTTCTCATCGCCGCCAGTCACAAGAAAACTGGCGCGCGCATCTGCATCAAGGTTTTTGGTGTGCTCGGCCAGGGCGCTGATGAAAAATACCGGATGGTGGCTTTCGTCGAGAGAAAAAGGCAGGGTCGATGCATACGGGTATCCCGGCATTTGCATCGAATGCGTTGCGAGCATGCCGCTTGTTGCGGTGTGCAGGAAGTGAATTGCTTTATTGAAATTGTTCTTCATACCAAGGGCCGTGCGTTGAATTTCTGTATTGATGGCGGAAGGCGCAAGTGAGGATGCCGCGGATGTTCAGCCCACCGCTTGCAGCAGAATCCGCTCCATGAACGCGCGCCTCTCGTCCCTTTGCTTTTCGTTGCCCTGGTTCGACAGCAGCGATTCGGAAATCTCGTAGCTGTACAGGGCGAAAGCGCGCATTCGCGCTTCGGTAATATCAAATCCCAACGCGCTGAAACCCTGTGCGATATACAACAGGCGTTTGTTGTCCACTTCCAGCACGTCGGCCGCGGCTTGAATCCAGTCGTCCGGGGGGGTAACTGAACTTTCGTTGATGTATCGGGGGAGTTCGATGGAGCGGCTTTTGACATTGGGAGTCTAGGCAAGGGCGAAGTACATATTTTAATGGCAACAACCAGAACAGATGCGAATGTTCACACAACATTCGCAATGTTTAATGCGCGCGAATCAATAGAAAAGCTCTATGATGTTAATAAGCATTTTTTCTTGACTTAAGTCAATGTGGCTCCTGACATGCACATACGTATGTGTATTGATAATTTTGGAGGACGCGGACATGGATCAATTCGAAGGCATAGGCAAGACCCTTGTGGCGGCGGATCACCAGACGAACTACCACGGCAACAAGTACGACATCAAGCTGTGGGTGCGCCACCTGACCGGCATCATGGACGCGCTCGGTATCGACAAGGCCTCGTTTGTCGGCAACTCCTTCGGCGGCGCGCGCTCGGTCGGACTGGCCTTGTTCGACAAGGCGCGCGAATTCCTGCAACCGGTCACCAGCTTCATCGGGCAGCCGTCGTGAGTCGCAACACGGTCGAGCGCGCGCTGCACCAGCTTTGCGTCGATCGCAGCGCCAAGCAACGATTCAAGGGAGACGCGGCGAAGTTCCTGGCGCACTTTGCTATGAGCGATGCCGAGCGCGCCATGGTGCTGGCATTCGACGTCAAGGGCCTGCAGGCGTATGGCGTCAATTCGATGTTGACGATGGGCTTTTGGCAGGAGCTGTCGCCGCAGCGCGACATGCAGATTTATATGGCCAAACTGCGCGACGTGAAGGACGGTCAAGCCGTCTTCTCCGCAGCACTGAAAGGGTAGGGCCATCATGGGAAAAATTGTGGGCGCGTTCTTGGTTCCGCATGATCCGCTCATGTACGTCGCGCCGGATGCGCCGCCGCAGGCACAACGCGACACCGTATGGGGCGCTTTCCGTACGTGCTCCGAACGTCTCAAGGCGCTTGCGCCGACCACCGTCATTATCGTCGGCTGCGATCACTACATCCTGTTCGGGCCGGAATGCCTGCCGAGCTACCTGATCGCCATCGGCGATGTGGATGCGCCGGCCGACCAATTGCCCGGCCTCAAACGCGCTGTGATGTACAACAATGAGGCGCTTGCGTCGCATATCGCCGAGCACGGCAGGGGCGACGGATTCGATTGGGCAGTGGCGCGCGCGTTCACCGCCGATCACTCGGTCGCCATTCCTCAGCAGTTGATCGTTGAACCGCTGCGCGCTGCGGGCATGGATGTCAAGACCGTCCCGGTGTACCTGGCCTGCAGTGTCGACCCTTACATCAGTTTCAAGCGCGCGGCCGAACTCGGCGCACAACTGCGCAAGGCGGTCGCGGCCTTTCCCGATAACGAACGCGTAGTGGTCATCGGCAGCGGCGGCATCAGCCACTGGGTCGGATCGGCGCAGATGGGCCGGGTCAATGAAGGCTTCGACCGGGAAATTATCGGCTATGCGTTGAACGGCGACCTCGCCGGACTGTGCGGCCTGTCGAACGAATACATCCTCGAAAACGGCGGCGAGGGCGCCATGGAAATCCGCAACTATGCGTGCGCCATGGGCGCCGTGCCCGGCGCACGAGGGGAACTACTTGCTTATGAGGCTGTTCCCGACTGGGTAACCGGCCTCGGTTTCATCCAACTGCATCTGGAGTGACTATCATGACAAACAAGGTATTCCTCATCAATGCCGCCGATGTCACGCCGGGCTGCGTCAAGAAGATCGAAGCAGGGCAGTGCGAACTGGCATTGTTCAATCTCGAAGGGCAATTCTATGCGACGCAGAACCTCTGCACCCACGCCGCCGCATCGCTGGCGGAAGGCGAGATCGTGGATGGCGACATGATTTCCTGCTCGGTGCACTATGGGCAGTTCCA
>CAMLDH010000281.1 GCA_946478765.1 uncultured Oxalobacteraceae bacterium
CTTCCGCTTGAATTCCCAGTTCGCCTAGCAGTGCTCTCACTGCGTCGCGCCCTAGTGGGTCACTTGGCAACGGAATCGGCATTCATACGAGCAACGGCGGTTAAATCGCGCAGGGAAAACAGAGTTTCTCTCTCCGTTGGAATCCTCACTCCGTTGCCAAGTGACCCACTAGCAGCCTGTCGGACTTAAGGGAATCGGCTGCAAAAATGGCTGAGCGGTCCATATTTCGCCGATTTTTTGGTCAATAGGAACCACTATTGACACAAAAAATCGACAAAATCTGTCCTCGCTCAGCCATTTTTTCGCTTCGATTCCTTAAGTCCGACAGGCTGCTGGATCGCCCCCGATAGATGGAACCTTTGGGGCAGATGATTCCACACATAAATAACGAGGTGCATGTCTAGGCCTTGTCCTTATAAAGAGCGACTTGTTCGATGGAACGATCCGGTTTTCGCCTGCCGTCATGCCACAGTGCAGAAAATTATTGACCAATGAAATCATTCAACATTGAGCAACTAACAGATGCACTCAAAACTACGCGGCTGAGGCGTTATGCGCTTGCCGCGTTGGCAACCGTTTTGGCACTGCTCATTCTTGCCGCCGCCGTCAAACTCACCAATGCCTCTGCCGATGCCGATGTGGGCCCGCGGACCGCCACCGCGGTCATCGGCGATATCGAATCGACCGTGCTGGCCAGCGGTACGCTTCAGGCCGTCAACCAAGTCAATATCGGCGCGCAGGTCTCGGGCGAGGTGCGTTCGCTCAAGGTGGTGCTCGGCCAACAGGTAAAAAAGGGCGATCTGATCGCTGAAATCGATTCCACACCCCAGAAAAACGAACTGCGCAATGCCGAGGCCGCACTCAGGAGCCAGGAGGCCCAGATGCGGGCGAAACAGGTCTCATTGCAGTTGGCCGAGTCGGCGTTTCAACGGCAGCGGCACATGATGGAGCAGGACGCCAGCTCGCGCGCCGATTACGAAAATGCCGAGGCGGCGCGGAACACGGCGCGCGCCGATGCCGCCGGGTTCGAAGCCCAGATCGAACAAGCCCGGATCCAGGCGGACAAGGTCAAGGTAGATCTTGGCCATACCAAGATCCGCGCGCCGATGAGCGGCACGGTGGTCGCCATTGTCACGAAAGAGGGGCAAACGCTGAATTCGGCGCAGCAGGTGCCCACGATCGTCAGGCTCGCCCGTCTGGACACCATCCAGGTCAAGGCGCAAATTTCCGAAGTCGATGTGGCGCGCGTCAAAGCGGGGCAGCAGGTCTATTTCACGCTGATGGGCGAACCCGGCCGCCGTTACAGTTCTCACCTGCAGGTCGTCGAGCCGGTTCCCGATTCGGCGAACCAGGATGCGCCGGCGGGCGGCGCGACGGCTTCCTCGGTGTATTACAACGGCCTGTTCAGCGTGCGCAACCGAGATGGCAGACTGCGCATCGGCATGACCGCGCAGGTGTCCATCGTGCTGGCCCATGCCAAGAACGCCGTCCTGGTTCCGCTCGCCGCGCTGGGAGAGAAGCGCCCGAAGGGACGTTATGTCGTGCAGGTGCTCAACAACGGACAGTCTGAGGCGCGCGAAGTGCAAGTCGGCGCTCGCGACAATCTGCATGTCCAGATCGTCAAGGGTCTGAAGGCCGGCGAGCAGGTCTTGCTGCAAGACGCCGCCGCACCAGATGCGCCTGCCGGCGCAGCAGCATGAATGCCGGCGGAGCATTGACCATGGGCGCACCGTTACTCGAACTGAAGGGCGTGTGCCGGGATTTTGTCACCGGCGGCGAAGCCGTCAGCGTCCTGAAAGACATCGACCTGAGCATCGAGGCGGGCGAGATGGTGGCCATCGTCGGCGCGTCCGGCTCGGGCAAATCGACCTTGATGAACATCCTGGGTTGCCTGGACCGTCCCACCAGTGGCAGCTACCAGGTCGCAGGCCGTGACACGCACGCGTTGTGCGCGGATGACCTGGCCCGGCTCAGGCGCGAATATTTCGGATTCATTTTCCAGCGATATCATCTGCTGGCCGATTTGAGCGCATTGGCCAACATTGAAATCCCCGCCATCTACGCCGGCGTGCCGAGCCTGCCGCGCCGGCAACAAGCGATGGCGCTGCTGCGCCGGCTCGGCCTCGGCGAACGCATGATGCACCGGCCGTCACAGCTTTCCGGCGGACAGCAGCAACGGGTCGGCATCGCCCGCGCCTTGATCAATGGCGGCAGCATCATTCTTGCCGACGAGCCGACCGGCGCCCTCGACAGCCATCACGGCAAGGAGGCGATGAAACTGCTCGCGGAACTCAACGCCGACGGCCATACCATTGTGATCGTGACCCACGATTTGAAGGTGGCCGCACATGCGCAACGCATCATTGAGATCAGCGATGGCAGGATTGCCAGCGACCGGCGGCAGGAGGGGCCGGCAGGCGGCACAGGCGCGCCACCGCCGACGGGCCGTGCAGCGGCGCATCCGAGCAAGGCCGGCGCCGCGCCGGACACCTCCTGGCGCATCCATTGGGAACGCATGCTCGAAGCATCGAAGATGGCGCTGCTCGCCATGAAAGCGCATCAGCTGCGCACCCTGCTGACGATGCTGGGGATCATCATCGGGATCGCGTCCGTCGTGTCGGTAGTCGCCCTGGGCGAAGGTTCTCGCCAGAAGGTCCTGCGCGAGATGAGCGAGCTCGGCACGAATACGCTCGAAATTTATCCCGGCAAGGAAATCGGGGAAACCCCGTCCACCGGCGTCGCGCGCCTGACGCCCAAGGATGCCGACGTGATTGCCCGCGAGCCGTATGCGGACAGCGTCTCGCCCAGCGTCGGCACTTCCGCCTCGCTACGTTATCGCCAGCTCACGGTCAACACGCAAGTCAACGGCGTGGGCGAGCAGTACTTCCGGGTGAAAGGCATGGAGATTGCCGAGGGACAGGCATTTTCCCGGGAAAGCGTGCGGCACTACGCACAGGAAGCCGTGATCGATCAAAGCACGCGCAGGAAGCTGTTCGGGCAGGGGGGCACTGCCATTGGAGGGGTGATCTTGCTGGGCAGTGTGCCGGTACGCGTCATCGGGGTGGCCAAGGACAGCAAGAGTCTGTCGTCCGGCCCCGACAGCCTGAACGTGTGGGTGCCTTATACCGCCGTCCTGGGACGGATCGGCGGATCGGACTCGCTGCAATCGATCATCGTGCGCATGCGCGACAAGACCTCGTATGCGAGCGCGGAAGAGCAGGCGAAACAATTGCTGAAACAACGGCACGAGGGCCGCGATTTTTATATTTCGAATAATGGCACGCTGCGAAAGACGATCGAAAGCACCAACGGCACGCTAAACCTGCTGATCACGTCGATCGCGCTGATTTCGTTGCTGGTCGGCGGCATCGGCGTCATGAACATCATGCTGGTGTCGGTCAGCGAGAGAACCCGGGAAATCGGCGTGCGCATGGCCGTGGGCGCCCGGCAAAGCGACATCATGCAGCAGTTCCTGATCGAGTCCGTGCTGGTGTGCCTGATCGGCGGCGTGCTCGGGATCGTGCTGTCGTTCGGCATCGGCCTCATCTTCGACAACGCCAGTAGCGAATTCCAAATGGTCTTTTCGGCGAACGCCATCGTCGCCGCTTTCGCCACTTGTACCATGGTGGGAATGGCGTTCGGTTTTGTGCCGGCGCGCAATGCAGCGCGCCTCGATCCGGTCGAGGCCTTGGCCCGGGAATCATAATCAGGAGAATGACCATGCGCATTCATTCCGCCGTTCTCATCGTGTTCTTCCTGTCGGGGTGCGCGTCGCTCGGACAAACGCCTTATGCCACGCCGTCCCTCTCGATGCCGGACGCATGGCGGCACGGCACAGGGCAAGCCGCGGCAGTCGCCGCAAAGACAGGGACGAAGGAAGGGCAGTGGTGGCGCAATTTCAACGACCCGGCACTCGAATCGCTGGTGGAAGAGGCGCTACAGCGCAATAATGATCTGGCCGCAGCCGCCATCGCGGTGCGTCGCGCCCAGTTGCAGGCCGGGCTGACTGCCAGAAATAAGCTGCCGCAGGTGAGCGCATCGGCCGGCGCCAACGACTCGCGCAATTTGGGTGAAGATCCCAATGCCTCGCGCTCGTATTCGGTATCGGGGGGAGTGAGTTACGAAGTCGATCTGTGGGGCAAACTGTCGCGCCAGCGCGAAGCGGCGCAATGGGGGGCGCAGGCAACGGAGGAAGACCGCAAGAGCGCAGCGCTGTCCTTGATCGGCACCACCATGGGGCTGTACTGGAAGCTGGGGTACTTGAACCAGCGTATCGCACTGAGCGCCCAGAGCATCGAGCATGCGCAACAGGCGTTGAACGTGGCGCGCGTCAAATACGCAGCGGGAGCGATCGCCTTGCTCGATGTGCTTCAGGCCGAACAGACTCTCGCCAGCCAGCGCGCCGACCTTGCGCAACTGCAGCATCAACGGGAGGAAAACCGGAATGCGTTGGCCTTGCTGTTCGACGGCCCGCCGGGGAAATCCTTTGCGGAACCGCAGCAAGTGCCCGATGGTCCGTATCCTTCCATCGATGCAGAGCTGCCGGCTCGCCTGCTGTCCCGGCGTCCCGATTTGCAGGCGGCGGAACTGCGCTTGCGCGAAGCCTTGGCCGGCGCCGATGCGAGCCGGATGAATTTTTATCCGCCGCTGACCTTGAACGGCACCCTGGGCAGCAGCAGCGCGGCGCTTGTTTCACTGTTGAGCAATCCGACGGCGGCGCTGGGGGCCGGCCTGGCGCTGCCATTCCTGCAGTGGCAAGAGATGAAGTTGAACAACAAGATTGCGCAGGCGGACTATGAGCGCGCCGTCATCGGCTTCCGGCAAGCGTTTTATCGCGCGCTCGCCGATGTGGAAAACGCGCTGTCGCTGCGCAAGCAACTGGCCGAGCAGGGGGACTACCTCGACAAGGCGCTGACCACGGCCTACAAGGCCGAGCGCATCGCCGAAGTCCAGTATCGCGCAGGCAGCGTGCCGATCAAAACATGGCTGGATGCGCAGGAGACGCGCCGTTCTGCTTCGTCGGCAGTGGCCGCCAATCGCCTGGATCGTCTGAGCGCCTGTGTCGCGTTGTATCAGGCGCTGGGCGGCGATGCCTCGGCGGCTGTTGCCAAGTAGGGCATTGCGCGCATCGGGTTTCTTCGTCTCTTGCCGGTGCCGCCTCTGATCATTTCGCCGGTAATGTCACGCGCGCCTGACGCCCTGATCCCCCCTGATCATTCCCCATCCGTCGGCAAGACCTTGAAGTTCCCTCCCCTTCAAGGGGAGGGTTAGGGGTGGAGCAGGGGTTTCGCGGGACATGTCCCGCGCCTGCGGAACGGCACAGGCTTGCAAGCCTGTGTGCGCCCTGCAAGGGGGGATGGGTT
>CAMLDH010000282.1 GCA_946478765.1 uncultured Oxalobacteraceae bacterium
TTCGCATGCTCGATAACCCAGCACAGCAGCCGATGATCGAAATCGTCGCCGCCGAGCGCAGAATCGCCGCCGGTAGACAGCACTTCGAACACGCCTTTGGTCAGCTTCAAAATCGAGATGTCGAAGGTGCCGCCGCCCAGGTCATACACGGCAAACACGCCCTCCGAGGAATTGTCCAGTCCGTATGCGATGGCCGCTGCGGTCGGCTCGTTCAGCAAGCGCAGCACATTCAAGCCAGCCAGTTTGGCGGCGTCCTTGGTCGCCTGCCGCTGCGCATCATCAAAGTAGGCGGGCACGGTAATGACGGCGCCCACCAGTTCGTCACCCAGCGCGTCTTCCGCCTGCTGACGCAGTGTTGCGAGAATCTGCGCCGATATTTCGACCGGGCTTTTCACGCCGGCGACGGTTTTCAGTTGCACCATTCCGGGCACATCCTGGAAGTCGTACGGCAGGTTTTCGACGTGCGCAATGTCCTTCAAGCCGCGGCCCATGAAGCGCTTGACCGACACGATGGTATTTTTCGGATCGGTGGTTTGCGCCGCTTGCGCCTTGTACCCGATGTTGGCATGGCCGTTCGGCAGATAGCGCACGATCGATGGCAGCAGCGCGCGGCCATCCTCGTCGGTCAATACTTCCGGGATACTGTTGCGTACCGTCGCAACCAGGGAATTGGTGGTGCCCAGGTCAATGCCGACCGCCAGCCGATGCTGATGCGGTGCGGTGGACATGCCGGGTTCCGAGATTTGGAGAAGAGCCATTAAGTATTGAGGTCCAAGGTCTTGTGTTATTTGTGTTATTCCAGATGCTGTAACGCACCGTCAATTTCCTCGCCAAACTTTTCGAGAAACATCAACTGCCGCACCCCTTGCGCTGCCTGTGTGAAATCTGCGGCATCGAGCAAATCGCCGATCTGCGCCACTTCCGCCTTACGCGCCGCCTTCAGTTCGGCATCCAGTTTTTCCAGCGCATAGATATCTTTTCCCGCCTTCGCATCATCCAGCGCTTCGCGCCATTCCATCTGCTGCATCAGGAATTCACGCGGCATCGCCGTGTTGGATTCGGTTTGCAAATCGACGCCATTCAACTCGCACAAGTAGGTAGCGCGCTTCAGCGGATGTTTAAGCGTTTGAAACGCCTCGTTGGCCCGCGTGGCCCATTGCATCGCCACGCGCTTTTCCGCATTGGTCGCGTGCGCGAACTTGTCGGGATGGACCCGATTCTGCACTTCGTGATACGCAGCATTCAATGCGCTCATGTCAATGGCAAAACGTTGCTGCAATTGAAAAAGTTCGAAGTGGTTTTGCATTGCTTGATCAAAATAAAAGCCCGTTCGCACTTCGACCAGCGAAGATGGAACGAGCTTGATTGACGATTTTTCTGCTACAGCCTTGCCGTGGGCCCGCGCAGCAATAAGTTAGGTAATTTTGCTGGCCGTACCGGGCGCACTGCCGCGTTGTCCGTCGCTAGCAGTGCTCGCACTGCGTCGCGCCGTACGCCTTGCATTGCATCCCGCTACGACCGCCAAATTACCTAACTTATTGCTGCGCGGGCCCGTGAAAATCGCCATCAGCGAATGATCGTCAGATACGGAAACTCTCTCCGCAGCCGCATTCATCTTTCATGTTCGGATTGCGGAACTTGAAGCCTTCGTTCAATCCTTCACGCGCGAAATCCAGTTCAGTGCCATCGATGTACGGCAGACTCTTCGGATCGACAAACACCTTGATGCCGTGCGATTCGAACACCTGATCCTCGGGTGCGCTATCGTCCACGTATTCCAGCTTGTATGCCAGTCCGGAACAGCCGGTGGTGCGTACGCCGAAGCGCAGGCCGAGGCCTTTGCCGCGCCGCTCGATATAGCGGCTGATATGCTTTGCAGCTTTTTCTGTCAGTGTGATTGCCATGATGCCTTTAATCTCATCTGTGGGTCATTGCGGCGCATGCCGCGATGACAAAATCAAACAGTTTCCTTTGCTTCCACGCCATGCTTGGTTTTGTAATCCAGCACGGCGGCCTTGATCGCGTCTTCCGCGAGAATGGAGCAGTGGATCTTGACCGGCGGCAGAGCGAGTTCTTCCGCGATTTGCGTATTCTTGATCGTCAATGCCTGGTCCAGCGTCTTGCCCTTGACCCATTCTGTCACCAGCGACGACGATGCGATTGCGGAACCGCAACCGTAGGTCTTGAACTTGGCATCTTCAATCACGCCGTCGGCGCCGACCTTGATCTGCAATTTCATCACATCGCCGCACGCCGGGGCGCCGACCATGCCGGTGCCGATCGTGTCGTCGCCCTTGTCGAACGCGCCGACATTGCGCGGGTTTTCATAGTGATCGAGAACTTTTTCTGAATATGCCATTTTGATGCTCCTAGATTTTTTAACTCCCTCCCCTTCAAGGAGAGGAACTAAACACCATGACGAAATCGCTTTAGTGCGCCGCCCACTGGATCGTGCTGATGTCGATCCCGTCCTTGTACATATCCCACAATGGCGACAGCTCGCGCAGTTTCGCCACTTTTTCCTTGATCAGCTTGATCGTGAAATCGACATCCTCTTCCGTCGTGAAACGGCCGAACGTGAAGCGGATCGAGCTGTGCGCCAGTTCATCGCTGCGGCCCAATGCGCGCAGTACATAAGATGGTTCCAGACTGGCCGAAGTACAAGCCGAACCGGACGATACCGCCAGGTCCTTGATCGCCATGATCAGCGATTCGCCTTCGACGTAATTGAAGCTGACGTTCAGGTTGTGCGGCACGCGGTGTTCCATGTCGCCGTTGACATACACCTCTTCCATTTCCATCAAGCCTTCGGCCAGACGGTCGCGCAGCGCCTTGATGCGAACGATTTCGCTGTCCATTTCTTCTTTGGCGATGCGGAATGCCTCGCCCATGCCGACGATCTGGTGCGTCGGCAATGTACCGGAACGCAGACCGCGCTCATGACCGCCGCCATGCATTTGCGCTTCGAGACGCACGCGCGGTTTGCGGCGTACATATAATGCGCCGATGCCTTTCGGGCCATAGGTCTTGTGTGCGGTAAACGTCATCAGATCGACCTTGGTTTTTTCGAGATCGATATGCACCTTGCCGGTCGCTTGCGCGGCGTCGCAATGGAAGATGATGCCCTTCGAACGGCAGAATTCGCCGATTTCAGCGATCGGTTGAATCACGCCGATTTCATTGTTGACCAGCATGACCGATACCAGAATCGTGTCCGGGCGAATCGCTTCCGTCAATTGCGCAACCGTGATCAAGCCATTGTCCTGCGGCTGCAAATAGGTGGCGTCGAAACCTTGGCGCTCCAG
Organism: uncultured Oxalobacteraceae bacterium; assembly: GCA_946478765.1. The sequence continues at coordinate 3,306 of CAMLDH010000282.1, forward strand.
TTCGCGTACCGTGTCGAGTACCGCTTTGTGTTCGGTCTTGACCGTGATGATGTGCTTGCCACGGGTCTTGTAAAAGTGCGCCGCGCCCTTGAGTGCGAGGTTGTTGCCCTCGGTCGCGCCCGAAGTCCAGATGATTTCGCGCGGATCGGCATTGACCAGTGCGGCGACTTGCTCGCGCGCCTGCTCGACGGCCTGCTCCGCAGTCCAGCCATACATGTGACTGCGCGAAGCGGGATTGCCGAACTGCTCGCGCAGATACGGGATCATCTTGTCCGCAACGCGCGGGTCGATTGGCGTAGTCGCCGAGTAATCCATGTAAATCGGGAAATGCGGCGCCTTGATTGTATCCATCAGGCTTTTTTGGTCCACGGGGGCATTCATTATTAGGCGATCCTCTTCAATCAGACAATCACGTGGGGACGATGCATCACAACCACGTTCTTTTGTTCACAAGTTTTTTGTTTTTGCTGATCGACCAGATCCTTCAACGATACGGAATCCAGGTATTCGACCATCTTTTCATTCAAGGTAGACCACAGGTCGTGCGTCATGCAGCGTGTGCCGCCTTCATGATCGGCGCTGTGGCAATTTTCCTTGCCGCCGCATTGCGTCGCATCCAGCGGTTCGTCAACCGCAATGATGATGTCGGCCACCGTCACATCTTCGATGCGGCGCGCCAGATTATAGCCGCCGCCCGGACCGCGCACCGACTCCACGATTTCATGACGACGCAGTTTGCCGAACAATTGCTCCAGATAGGATAAGGAAATTTCTTGCCGCTGGCTGATGCCGGCAAGCGTGACCGGCCCCTTGTCCTGGCGCAAGGCCAAGTCAATCATTGCAGTCACCGCAAAGCGGCCTTTGGTGGTTAAACGCATGGAACTCAACTCCTCAATCCAGGCTGGTCGAAATCGATTCAAATAACCTGATTACTCGAATAATTTCGTCAAGTATATCAAAGTTGACTAATTTTGTCAGGTACTCGCAACCACAAGACGACGCTGGAAAATAGAGGGGGAATGTCGCACAAAAATTGCCAGAACGGCATTTTATCAATCCGGACATAGCGCTTGGATGAAATAGTTTCCAGGCGATGCAAGCGCCTGCAAAGCGAGCCGTGATGCGGCGGATTTGAATGGACACTCAGCTTGCTGCCGGCCGGTTAGTCGGCTACACGTCTGAGCCGTCGACGCCCTGCCTTTTTGATTAGGTAGCTGCGCCCTTTCCATCCTCACCGATCAGCAGGCGCGTCTCACTCAAATACACGTGGCGCGGCACCTCCAGATTGAGCGGCGCCGGTACATTCTTGAAAACCCGGCCTGCCAAATCAAACCTGGAGCCGTGACAAGGACAGTAAAAGCCGCCCGGCCATTCCGGCCCCAAATCGGCTACCGCCGGTTCCGGACGATACACAGGGGTGCAGCCCAAATGCGTACATACGCCGGTCACAACGAGAAAATCCGGCTTGATTGACCGGTCGGAATTGGCAGCATAGGGCGGCTGCTGCGGCTGCTCGGAGCGCGGATCGACCAGCAGCGTGTCATGCTTGCCCAGCAAATTCAGCATTTCCGCCGTACGGTGCACTATCCAAACCGGCCGGCCGCGCCATTCCACCGTCATTAACTTGCCTGGATCCACCCGGTTAATATCGGTTTCAACCGGCGCGCCTGCCGCTTTTGCCGCTTCGCTCGGCGTCATGCTGTCGATGAAGGGAATGGCGGTCGCGACCGCGCCCGCGATTCCCACTCCAGTCGTGGCCGCAAGCAAAAGCTTCCTGCGACGTAAATCTGTTTCGCCGATGGTCATTGCATCACGCCAGCCGTATTATTGATTAAATCACCAGACTTGCATTATTGCTATTTGTATTGCCAACACCTAGTACCGCCTCCGGCAAATCCTCCGTCAGTAAATCGCGTCTTTTTCCGCTTGGCAGAGAGCGTGTTGTGGTCGTTGGCTGCGAACGTGTTGCTCGTCGTTGCATAGCTCGCTATGCGGCCTCCTCGCGCCTTGCCAATCGAA
>CAMLDH010000283.1 GCA_946478765.1 uncultured Oxalobacteraceae bacterium
GAGATAGACCTTGGTGACTGGAGTTCAGACGTGTGCTCTTCCGATCTTGGTCATTCCTGAGCACGGGCAGCACCTCGACGCGGTGGCCTGGAAAAAAGCGATTACGGAACATGGCGTCACGCTATGGAACTCCGCGCCGCAGTCCATGCGCATGCTGATGGACACCTTCGGCCCGGACGAGCGCAGCGCAGCGCCGTTGCGTACCGTCCTGTTGAGCGGCGACTGGATTCCGCTGGAATTGCCGCCCAGGATTGCAACGCACTATGCCAATGCACGCGTCACCAGCCTTGGCGGCGCAACGGAAGCGGCGATCTGGTCGAATTTTTATCCTGTCGATGCAGTCGATCCGGACTGGGCCAGCATTCCGTATGGGAAGCCCTTGCCAAATCAAAACATGTGGGTGCTGGATCACCAGATGAGTCCGTGTCCGGATCACGTGATCGGCCGCATTTTCATCGGCGGCGCCGGCCTGGCGCGCGGCTATTGGCGCGATGCGGAAAAAACGGCGGCACGCTTCGTCACGCATCCTCGAACCAGGGAGCGCCTGTACGATACCGGCGACCTGGGACGCTACGCGCAAGATGGCAATATCATTTTCCTGGGGCGCGACGATAACCAGGTCAAAATCCGCGGACACCGGGTGGAACTCGGCGAAATTGCGGCGGTGCTGCGGCACCATCCGGACGTTGAAGAAACCGCCGTGATCGTAACCGGCTCGAAAGAGCGCAAGGAACTGGCTGCCTATATTCAGTTAACGTCATGCCCCTCCACTCAAATCGGCACGCATCTTTCGGTATCGGCAGAGAAGCCGATCTTGTCGCGTCAGCCGTTGCGAGACATGCTGAATGAGACACTTGCGGCATTACCGGCACGTCGGCTCGACGATGCATTCCGCCAGACATGGTCTTTGCTGGACGAGCTCTACTTGGGCGCCATGCTTTCCGCACTCGATTATTTCGGTATACGGGGGGAGGTCGGCGAACTGATTACGCTAGATCGGCTGCTTGCGCAAGACATCCTTCCGCGCTATCGGCGTTGGCTGCAACGTGCGCTGGACGTGCTAGTGGCAGATGGTTATGCACGAGAGCTTGCACCAGGTACGGTCAAAGTAATACGTTCATGGCCAATGCCCGATTTGTCGGGTCTGATAGCAGAGGTGAATGAACGCCTTAAAACAGAGTTTTACTTCACCCAATTGGAGGCGGAATGGCTTACCGACGCTGCGAAGAATCTGCCTGCCATCCTGACTGAAAAAATCCATTCGGCGGAAATATACACGGCTGCGGCGACCACGCAGTTTTATCAAAAGATATTCCCCGACAACCACGCGCAACTCGCGTGCGTAGTCGAAGGAATCGCCGGAATGCGAACCGGAGCTTTCAGCCTTCTGGAGGTGGGAGCCGGTCTCGGCTCCGCAACGCATCATGTGCTGCCTGTCGTGAGGCAGCACGGCGGGCGCTATATGTTTACCGACATATCTGAGTATTTCCTATCGCTTGCACAAAGCAATTTTGCTGCTGCTGCCGATTCGATCGATTTTGGCCTGCTCAATCTCGACATCCGCCCCCAATTTCAAGGGTATGCGCAGCACTCTTACGATGTCGTGCTGGCATCAAGCATGATGCACGATGTGCGCGACACCAAACTTGCACTGGATAACCTGCGTGCACTGCTGAAACCCGGCGGTCACTTGGTCATTCTGGAGGAGACTATTTTCTTCCGTTGCTTCGATTTGATGAGCGGTCTCCAGCAGGGATTCGATGGATTCGAAGATGAACCGCTGCGCACGAAGAACTGCCTCCTCTCACGTGAGAGATGGAACCAGACATTACGTGAAGCGGGTTTTGTCGATGTGGATATCCTTGGTACCCCAGGTACGATAGCCGAATTCCAGGGGTTTCACGTCATCGTGGCAACCGCGCCAGCCGATTTTTTGCAATTGAGCGCCGATGCAGTGACCGCATATCTGGGCGAGCATTTGCCGGAATATATGGTTCCACGCCACATCGTGCAGATGCAAAAAATGCCCATTTCGGCAAATGGGAAAATCGACTACAGAGCATTGCCGCCTATTCCCGAGCAGATGCGGCAGGCAGAAAAAGGGAGGGTAGCTCCGCGTAATCCACTCGAACAAAAATTGCTCGACATTTGGCAGCATGTCATGCCCGGCCATGAGATTGGGGTAACCGACAACTTCTTCGATATCGGCGGCGACTCCTTGATCGCGACGCAATTGATACGACAGATTAATCAGTCGCTGTCGTTCAATCTCGAAATGAACGATTTTTTCGATAACATGAGCATAGAGGCGTTGGCCAGGTTCCATGAAAGCAAGGACATCGCTATCGATATCATTTGACGTTTGCACAAACAACTTGCAACTATAAATGAAAAAATAAGAAGGAGATGTAATGTACAAGACGCATAAATCGATAGAGGCGACTGTCGCCCAAGGCTGGATCCTGATGTTCCTGATTTTTGTCTGCATCACCATAGTGGAATTTCTGAATGCGACTGTCAGCGGCAATCTGTCGATCTACACAAGCGATGAAGGCGCCGCAGCACTGCGTGTGATGGTGATGCTGATGCTGTTGCATGCCTTTGTTCCGATGCTTGTGGTCACCTTCGATGTGCGCTGGTTCCGCTGGTCCATCGCCGTTCTTACGCTTCTCTTCGGACTGCTCATGATCGGCCACGAGGTTATGCATATTTTTGTTGCCAAGAGCAGGGATTTTGGCGTGTTCGATTTACTCGATTTTTCCCATCATGTATTGGCGATCTGGGTGGCGATTCTCGCCGTGCGCTGGGCTAGAGCGCAATGATGCCTGACTGGCGCCGCGGATGCGGTAGCGTTGTTCGACAAGTTAATGCAGGAGAAATGCCATGCTAAAGAATCTCATTCGCTATGCAGGATTGCCATTCATATTCATCTTCCCGATCTGCTTGTATGCGGCGATGAACACCAACGGGAATGCGCCTGCCTGGGCCATGTCTTCCGCAATCCTCAGCATCGTCATTTTGCTGTCATGGGAGGTCTATTTGCCTTACCGGGGCGAGTGGAGGCCGAATTGGAAACATATCAAACTGGATCTGCAATTCATGACCTTGATCCATTTGGCATTTATCGAATTGGTCGGCGCCGGCGTCGCCTTTCTGCTCGTGAACCAATTAGGAACCAAGTCTCCATACGCATACCTGTGGCCGCGCCACTGGCCGGTGTGGGGGCAAGTCGTTCTCATCATTCTGACTGCCGATTTTTTACGATATTGGGCACATCGCGCCATGCATACGGTCCCGTTGTTTTGGCGGGTGCATGCCCTTCATCATTCGGTCGACCGACTCTATGCGTTCAATACCGTGCGTTTTCATCCAATCGAAATGGTTCTGCAATACACCATCCTGTCGCTGCCGTTCATCCTTTTGGGGGTAGAGCCGCGTGTGTTCGGCTTCTGGATCGTCATTCATTTGTTGATCGCATTCGTACAGCACTGCAACGTCGATTTTTACTCGCACTGGTGGAACAAGGTGATCCTTACTCCCGAACTTCATCGGTGGCACCATTCGGTCGTCATTGAAGAATCGAACTCGAATTATGCGGTCGCATTCTGTTTGTGGGACAGAGTGTTTGGCACCTATTACTGTCCATCCGAACGAAAGGTCGGCGCGCTTGGCATCAAGGAAGTCGTTTATCCGTCCGGTTTCCTGCCGCAGCTGAAAGAGCCGTTCAGGAAGCCGAAAAAATAATACTTACTTTAAAAACGTTCATAACGACAGGCAGCTGCCACGCAGTGAGCGCACAGCGTAAAAACAATTTTCGAGAAAATAATGCGATTCCTTCGAATAACAATAGCCCTGATCATTTCATTGATTGCGCTTCAGCCTTTACATGCAGTGGCATCCATGTCAGCCGTTGAAATTGTCGAGAAGGCGGAAAATCTGCTGTGGGGCAAAACAATGGCAGGCGATGTCGATATGACGATTACAACGCCGACATGGTCCAGAACGTTAACGCTGCATCTATGGATGGACCGCCCGACGAAATCCTTCATCCGCATTACAGCGCCAGCCAAGGATGCCGGCATTTCCTCGCTGCGCATTGCGTCGGAAATGTGGAATTATCTGCCGTCGATAGAGCGCACCATCAAGATACCGCCGTCGCTGATGCTGCAGCCCTGGCTAGGCTCCGATTTCACCAACGATGACCTGCTCAAGGAAAGCAGCATCGTCAATGACTACACACATCGCATGCTGGCTAGCGTGACGGTGGATGGCAGCGAAGCGTACCAGATCGAAGGCTTGCCCAAACCGGACGCGGCGATTGTGTGGGGCAAGGTTGTCTACACGATCCGCAAGAACGATTTCATGCCACTGAAGCTGGAGTTTTACAACGAGCGGGGCGAGATCGTCCGCACGCTGATCTATTCCGACATCCGGACCTTGGGCGGACGGACCATCCCGACGCGCTGGGAAATGCAGCCGGCGGCCAGCCCCGGCAAAAAGACGGTCATCGCCATCAAATCGGCGACGTATGAAAAACCAATCAACGCGGATGTTTTTTCGTTGCGCAATCTGAAGCAAAAGGACAAATGATGAATCGTGCCGCGACAGACGACTTGCCATTGGTGCGGGTACAAGGCTTGTGCAAGGAGTACCGGCAAGGCGACCTGCGGGTCCGGGCGCTGGACGATATCAATCTCGAATTTCGCCAGGGCGAATTCACGGCTCTGGTCGGACCGTCCGGCTCCGGCAAGACCACCTTGCTGAATCTGATCGGCGCACTTGATACGCCAAGCACCGGCAACATCGTGCTGGGCGACGATGCATTGGCCGGGCTGACGCGCGCGCAGTTGGCGGATTTGCGGCTTAAAAAAATCGGCTTCATTTTCCAGGATTACAACCTGCTGCCCGTGCTGTCGGCGCTGGAGAATGTCGAATACGTGCTGCTGCTGCAGCGCGTGCCGAGCGCCGAGCGCCGGCGCCGCGCCGATGCCGCCTTGCGGCAGGTCGGACTCGACGGATGCCAGCATCGCCGTCCTTCGCAATTGTCCGGCGGGCAGCAGCAGCGCGTGGCGATCGCGCGCGCAATCGCCGCCGAGCCGCTGTTGGTATTGGCCGACGAACCGACCGCGAACCTCGATTCCGATACCGGAGCAGCCTTAATCGACACGATGCTGGCGTTAAATCACAGCAAGGGCATCACCTTTCTATTCTCCACGCACGATGCAATGATCATGCGGCATGCGAAGCGGGTGGTGCGGCTCAAGGACGTCGCGGTCGTGGAGGATGGCATCCATGCGATTTGTTAGCCTGGCAT
>CAMLDH010000284.1 GCA_946478765.1 uncultured Oxalobacteraceae bacterium
TAGACCTTGGTGACTGGAGTTCATACGTGTGCTCTTCCGATCTAATTGATGCCCGCCGAAATTGTCGCCGCTTGCTGCATTCGGCCCGACCAGCATCACCGCACCGACCAACGCAATCACCATGCCGATCACGAAGACACGTGCAAAGCGCACCTTGTACGCCCACCACATCCAGAGCGCTATGAAGATCGGTGCGAAGTTCGACAGCAAGGTGGCATTCGATACCGTTGTGTAGTGCAGCGACAAATGCCAGATCCCCATGTCGCCGGCAAAGTAGATGCCGGCCAATGCCAGTGCCCGCGTGAAATCGGTACGCTTGCGGCTGGCCTGATCCTGCGTGCGCACGGCAAACGCCCAGGCCCATAAAAACGGCGCCGCCAGCGCCATGCGCCAGAACGCGGAGGCGAGCGGGCTGACATCGGATAGGCGCATGAAAATGCCGGCAAAGGCGATTGCGATTCCGCCCAACAAAAGAGTGAAGAAAGCAAATGCGGGAAAGGGTTTGGTGGACGTCATGTGTGAGGGGAGATTGGCACCGCATATTTCACAAATTGGAGAATGCGGCCTGATAGATCAACCAGACGAGTCCGTAGGGCGCATCGTGATGCGCCCTACGCGCAAACATCCGGCGCATCACGATGCGCCCTACTTCTTTATCCACTGACCTCCAATGGCTCTCTATTCGCCAAAGGATGTGAGTGTACTGAGATTTGGAATTCAGTGTTGTACTGGCAATCTCGACGCTGCCTTTACACCAGCATGAACGCAATTTGCGCCTGCGCGCTATCCGACGGATTTTGCTTGAAGCCGGTCTTCGCATAACGGTGCCAGCGGCCCAGCACCAGGCTGGTGATCATGTTGGCGCGCGTCGCGACTTCGGCCTCGTTGGCCTGCCCTTGCGACACCGCGATGCGCAGCGCTTGCTTGATGGCCAGCTCAATGCGTTCGACAAACTGGTTCATGCGCGCCTGCAGGCGCTCATCCTCGTTGACCAGCGCATCGCCGATCATCACGCGCGTCATGCCGGGATTGCGCTCGGCGAAATTGAGCAGCATGCCGGTGATCGCCTGCACCTGCAGCAAACCGTTTTCCTGCTGCTCGGTGATCTGGTTGATCAGGCCGAACACCGTCGATTCAATGAAATCGATCAGTCCCTCGAACATTTGCGCCTTGCTCGCGAAATGGCGATACAGGGCGGCCTCGGACACTTCCAGCTTGCCCGCCAGTGCCGCGGTCGTGATTTTCTCTCCCTTCGGTTGCTCAAGCATCGAGGCCAAGGTCTGGAGGATTTGGAGTTTGCGCTCGCCTGGTTTTATGGTTGCCATGATGTCCTGGTAGTCGGAAATGGACCGCTTTTTAATTTTCATTCACGCAATCGTTGCCAACTATCGGATAGTTGCCGTATAGATTTTACTTTGACATCAACATAAAAGGGGCGCTTTGTCAGTTTGGGCGACATCGAATGCCCTGCCCGCTGCTGCAAATTGGGGCGGGCCGCCAGATATTGGGTCACCCAGACCGTGCGCAGGCCCAGTGCTTTCGCCGCTTTCAGGTGACCGACGGTATCCTCGACCAGTACGCAGCGGCGTGCCGGTATGCGCTCTTTCGCCAGAAGTTTGCGCAACAGCTGCTTGGAGGGCTTGGGCTGCAGCTTGCCGTGCACGCGCATCGATTCGATCGGAATATGCCGGGCAAAATGCCGCCGCAGACCCAGATGGCGGACCACGTCATGCGAATAGCGATGCGGCGCGTTGGTCAGCAGGATTTTCCGGCCGGGCAGCCGCTGCAGCAGGCGCTTCAAGCCGCGTTCGGTTCGGATCATCGCGACCAGGTCGTCGAAGCGGTGCGCCTCGCGCAAAAAGTCCTCTTCCCGCACCTGGTGATGCTTTACCATACCGAGCAGTGTCGCACCGTAGCGTTTCAAATACGCGAGTCGCGCCGCATTGACGGTATCGGCATCGGCCAGCTTGCCTTCTTCGCCCAATACCTGTGCGATGAACGCGTTCATGTTGGCATTGATCGCCGGGAAAATCGCATGCGATGCGTTGTGCAGCGTGTTATCGAGGTCGAACAGCCAGGTCAGGGTGGGCATCTTTAAATGTGGTTCAGTGATGGAGCGTGCATGCGCCGCAAAATTGTACTTTTTTTATCAGTTTTCTTCAGTCTTTCCGCATTTGCGTCACTCGCGCAAACCGATCCTGCACCGCAAGCGGCAAACGCAGGTCCGCAGCACATCCAGCCCGCAACGCAGCGTGGCACGCTATACCGCGTGACACATCAAGGTAACACGGCGTACCTGTTCGGGACCATCCACGTGGGCAAACCTGCATTTTTGCCATTGGAAGGCGAAGCGCTGCGCGCGCTGGCGGAAGCGACCACGCTGGTGGTCGAACTCGATACCGGCAACAGCGCATCGTTCCAAGGAGCGATCAAAAAATACGGCATGTACGGCGCCGGCGATACGATTGAAAAACACCTGTCGTCCGACAGCCTGAAGCAACTGCGGCAAGGACTGGATCGGGCCGGTATCGCGCTGCAGAATGTGGTCACGATGAAGCCGTGGTTTCTGGCCAATGTACTGCTCGCGCTGGATCTGGAGCACAACGGTTATCAACGCCGGCACGGCACCGAGAATTTCCTGCTCGCGTTTGCAAAGACGCATGCGAAAACCGTGCAGGAACTGGAAACCGCCGACTATCAACTATCGCTGTTCGACAGCATGACGGAAAACGAACAGGAACAGTATATGAATGAAAACCTGGCCGCCATCAGCGATGGCGATGCGCTCAAAAAAGCGCGCAGCCTGATCGATGCGTGGGGCAAGGCCGACGGTACGGCGCTGGAAGCATTGCTGCGCGATGAGCGCGATGAAAAAACCTTGTCCTCCGCGTTCACGCAACGCATGCTGCTGGACAAACGCAATCCGGAAATGACCGACAAGATCGACGCGCTGCTCAAGCACGGCGCGTCGGCATTCATTGCGGTCGGCTTGCTGCATTTGCTGGGGGAGCAGGGATTGCCGATGTTATTGCAGCAGCGCGGATATGTGGTGCAGAAATTGTATTGATGAGAAGTGAATGCAAGGGCGCATCGCGATGCGCCCTTGCATTCCGGGATTTGACTCCCCCAATCTCAATGCGAGCGGATCATCGTCCCGAACGCTTGCTCGGTCAGCACTTCCAGTAGCAACGAATGCTCGATCCGGCCATCGATGATGTGCACGGTATTGACGCCTGATTTCGCGGCATCGAGTGCCGACGCAATTTTCGGCAGCATGCCGCCGGAAATGGTGCCGTCCGCGAACATCTCGTCGATCTCGCGCGCCGACAAGTCAGTCAGCAGATTGCCTTGCTTGTCCATCACGCCTGGAATATTGGTCATCATGATCAGCTTTTCGGCTTTCAGGATTTCCGCGATCTTGCCGGCGACCAGGTCGGCGTTGATGTTGTACGCCCGGCCATCTTCACCGAAGCCGATCGGCGAAATGATCGGAATGAAGGCATCGTCCTGCAACGCCTTCACCACCGCGGGGTTGATGGCGTCGATTTCGCCGACAAAACCGAGGTCGAGGAATTTGCCCGGATTTTCGCGATCCGGCATTTGCATCTTGCGCGCGCGGATCAAGCCGCCATCCTTGCCGGTCAAGCCGACCGCCTGGCCGCCGTAATGATTGATCAGCATCACGATGTCCTGCTGCACTTCGCCGCCCAGCACCCATTCGACGACTTCCATCGTTTCTTCGTCGGTGATGCGCATGCCCTGGATGAATGTGCCCTGCTTGCCGATCTTCTTCAATGCATTGTCGATTTGCGGACCGCCGCCGTGCACCACGACCGGATTCATGCCGACCAGTTTCAATAAAATCACGTCGCGCGCAAAGCCGTGTTTCAGGCGCTCTTCGGTCATCGCATTGCCGCCGTATTTGACGACGATGGTCTTGCCATGAAATTTGCGGATATAAGGCAGCGCTTCGGCTAGAATCTCGGCTTTGATTTGTGGAGAAACAACGGTAAGGTCGGTGCTGCGGTCGGTCAGGTCGGTCATGGCTTCTGATGTGTTGGTGACACGCGTTGATGATGTTGGAGCCACAGCAATTGATGCACTGCGGCACCTCTTCATTGCTGCAATTAAAAACGGTTTTCGCGATTTTACAGGGAAAGTTGATCTGCTTCCTGGTCATTTTCTTGTGTTTCCACCACTGATCCGCTAGTCTTTTGCGCAAATGACGATGATAGCCGCCCTGCATAAACAGCTTGAAGCGATGCGCCCTGCATTGGTGCGCTTCGCCCACCTGCAATTGCGCAATGCAACCCTGGCGGAAGACGTGGTGCAGGACGCGTTGATCGCGGTCCTCGAAAAGCCCGAACGTTTCGCCGGCCAGTCGTCGCTGCGCACCTACGTCACCGGCATCATGAAGCACAAGATCGTCGATGCGTTGCGCGCATCGAACCGCGAACGCCAGATCGACACCCAGGAAGACCAGTCCGAAGACGAGGTGATCGATGCCTTGTTCAAGGCCGACGGCCATACCTACGACATGCCGCGCCAATGGGGCGATCCGGATGCGACGCTGGAACAGAAGGATTTTTTCCGTATCTTGGAAATCTGCCTGGAGAAGTTGCCCGCCAAAACCGCCCGTATTTTCATGATGCGGGAATGGCTGGAACTGGACACCGACGAAATTTGTAAGGAATTGGGTTGTTCCACGTCTAATGCTTGGGTCATGCTCTATCGCGCACGGATACGCCTGCGCGAGTGCCTCGACCTGAACTGGTTCGGCAATCAACCAACAGCCGGGGCATAACAATGGAAAAGGATCCGATGGGAATCATGCCCACCTGCAGGGAAGTGCACCGTCTGGTGTCGGAAGGACTCGACCGCAACCTGTCGCTCATCGAGCGCGCGCGCATGCGCATGCACCTCCTGGTTTGCCGCGCGTGCCAGAACTTTGATCGCCAGATGAACCTGATCCGCCGTGCCATGCGCCAGATCGAAGTGCCGCTGGATGACCCCGACCCGGACAGGAAACCGAAATGAGCGTCTGCCCGCGCTGCGGCGCGTCATTTTCGTGCGGCATGGTGGATGACCCGGCCGCCCAACCCTGCTGGTGCACCCGACTCCCGGTGCTGTCGCCAAGCGCGCTCGATGACGCGACCGCCAATGACGCCGCCACATGTTTTTGCCCCGCCTGCCTGCGCGCATTGACCGCCGCTGCCGCAACCCCTGCCAACGACAAGCGCTGACGCCCGCTCCCGTTTTCCAGTTCGGCCGATCCCGAAAACGTCAAAATAAAATGT
>CAMLDH010000285.1 GCA_946478765.1 uncultured Oxalobacteraceae bacterium
TCGCGGAGGGACTTTCACCCACAGGAGTGCGCCCATGCTGGGCGCACAAGAAAAAGGGGCGCTCCTCATCGGTGCGCCCCTTTTTTTCAATTGCTCAGTCAATGCGCGACAGAATTTTTACTTGAACACCACCGTCTTGTGTCCGTTCAACAGGATGCGATGTTCGACAAACCATTTGACCGCGCGCGCCAAGACCACGCACTCCACATCGCGCCCAATCGCCGTCAGCGTATCCGGATCCATCGCATGATCGACGCGCTCCACGTCCTGCTCGATAATCGGCCCTTCATCCAGGTCGCCGGTGACAAAATGCGCAGTCGCCCCTATCAGTTTCACGCCGCGGTCATGCGCCTGGTAATACGGTTTCGCGCCTTTGAAACTCGGCAGGAAAGAATGGTGGATATTGATTGCGCGGCCTCTCAAGGTGTTGCACATCTCGGGCGACAGAATCTGCATGTAACGCGCCAGCACCATCAGATCGATATCGTTTGTTTTCACAATCTCCAGCACGCGCTCTTCCTGCGCGCGCTTGGCTTCAGGTGAAGCGCCGATCGCCAATGGCAAATGATGGAACGGGATGTTATAGCTTGCCGCAAGTTGGTAAAAATCGGTGTGATTGGAAACGATCGCCGGAATTTCGACCGGCAGCAGACCACTCTTGTAACGGAACAGCAGATCGTTCAGACAGTGGCCGATCTTCGACACCATCAGCATCATGCGCGGCTTCTTGCGCGCATCGTTGAGTTGCCAGTTCATCTGCATGCTTGCACCAAGTGCCGCAAAATCGGCACGCAGTTTAGCGTCGGCAATCGATGCGTCCTCTGCAGAAAAATGAACGCGCATGAAAAACAATTGCGACTGCGCATCGCCAAACTGGGCCGAATCAATAATGTTGCAGCCGTGTTCCGCCAAAAAACCCGACACGCGGTGCACGATGCCGCGCTGGTCGAGGCATGACAAGGTAAGGATGTATTCGGGATGCATCATCATAATTGTTGTGAAAGCGGGACGATTGTGCGGCTGAGCTGAAAGCCAACGTCCGGTATTGTCGCACGCCTTGGCGATGCAACACAAAAAGCCGGGCAATGACCGGTCGGCGTTTGCATGAGAGACAGCGACGACAAACTCGGACCGTATTTCCACGGCTGACCTGTCAATCGTCAATCGTCAATCGTATTGTCGATGTCGAAGCGCGGCATTGCGCCGCATGAGACCCATCCATTCAAAGCATATCGCCAGCACTCGTCTCCGATGCTGGCGATATCTTCACAAGAGATTGATGCCGAATTCTTTACTGCGCGGTTTTCGCGACCGTCAATCCTCGCGGACTGGCATTGCTGGTGGTGCCGACCTGGATGTCGCCGGCCAGTTGGCCACCTTCTTCGATCACCACTTTACCGTAACGCACTTTGCCGGAGACTTTGCCGGTGGAATAAATTACCAGCTTCTGGCGCACCGTCAAATCGCCATCGAATTCGCCATGGATTTCCGCGATATCGATCTCGGCGGAACCTTTGAATGCGCCGCGTTCCGAAATTTGGATCACGCGCGAATCTATTGTCGCTTCGACGCGGCCTTCGACCACCAACGTGTCGCAATCGGTGATTTCGACGCCTTTGAGTTTGATGTTCGGACCGACGATCAGTTTGCTGCCAATTTCGTTTGTGCTGGACATGGCGGGAGAAGAAGATGGGGTGTGGTTATTAAACGGGTTGGAACTGTTAGAACCGCCGGTCGTCGGCGGAGTTGGTCTTGCCATGCTCGATGTGCCAGTCGGCCCGAGCGCGCTGGTGCTGCTGAGAGGTGAGCTTGGCGTAGGGGTTTCTCGCTTGCCAAAAAGCGTTTCGGATCGAAGCATGTGATCTCCTGGAAATTGTTACATGAAGCTGTTACGTTATTAGTGCGTTGAAATAAGCAAACTCTCAACATCCAATGAGCGCCCTGCCATCTCGAAGCAATGCATTTTTATACTGCGATTTCGCTATGAAAAAGATCAGCGGACACCCGATGAGCCGCGTTGCCTTGCGGACTCCCACGTTGGTCCTCGACAAGTTCAGAAAGTTCCGAAAATGTTACAATTCAGCAAAAAGTACGGTCGTTCAAATTACGATATAGTCGGGGGCTCAATAATTCTTACTGGAGCCCAGATGACCACTACTCTCGTCAATCAGCAAGTTCGCCTGGCCGCACGCCCGACAGGCATGGTGCAACCAACCGACTGGCGCTTCACTTCGGAACCGGTGCGCGATATTGCCGACGGCGAAATCGTGATCAAGACCTTGTATCTGTCGCTTGACCCGGCGATGCGCGGCTGGATGAATGACGCGAAATCCTATATCCGTCCGGTAGCCATCGGCGAAGTCATGCGTGCCGGCGGCATCGGCAAAGTGGTGGCATCCAGATCCCCCCAATTCGCCGTGGGCGACGTGCTTTCCGGCCGCATCGGTGTGCAGGAATACTGGATTGGCGCCGCAGATGACAAGACGGCAGGATTTTACAAAGTCGATCCGAAAGCAGCGCCGCTGCCGAAATATCTGAATGCACTCGGCATGCCTGGCATGACCGCGTATTTCGGCCTGCTCGAAGTCGGTCAGCCGAAAGCCGGAGAAACCGTAGTCGTGTCCGGCGCCGCCGGTGCGGTCGGCCAGAGCGTCGGGCAAATCGCCAAACAAAAAGGATGCCGCGTGGTCGGCATCGCCGGCGGCCAGGACAAGTGCAATTTCGTGGTCAACGAATTGGGCTTCGATGCGTGTATCGATTACAAGAACGGATCGGTCAAAGAAGGATTGAAAGCCAATTGCCCGAAAGGCGTCGATGTCTATTTCGACAACGTCGGCGGCGAAATCCTCGATGACGTGCTGACCCACATCAACATGAAGGCGCGCATCATCATTTGCGGCGCGATCTCGCAATACAACAATACAACCCCGGTCAAAGGCCCTGCCAATTATCTGTCGCTCCTGGTCAATCGCGCGCGCATGGAAGGTATCATCGTGTTCGATTATGCCGACCGCTACCATCTGGGCGTCGCGGAAATGGGCAAGTGGATGAAGGAAGGCGCGTTCAAAACCCGTGAAGATATCGTGCAGGGCCTGGAAAAATTTCCGGAGGCGTTGCAGATGCTGTTTGAAGGCAAAAACTTCGGCAAGCTGGTGCTGCAGGTTTCCAAGGACGATTGATTTTTAATTCAGGTTTTTAGCGGGCGCAGCTTGCATAAGTTGCGTTCGCACGCCATCCCGCATCAGTGATTTGTCCGCGCTTTTTCTCCCGCCATAACTGCCTCTTCGCATCAAGCTTTTCCTCAAGCTGCCACCACCTCTTCAGTACAAGCGACATCCGGTATCAGAAAGCCGTCGGCGAAGTACCTGCCTGCTTAAATCTGCACAACACCCCCAGTATCATTTGCCATCTTTCCTCATGCTCTGAGCAGCCTCAAGCAGGAATTTCCGGAACCTTCTATAATTTCACTAATTCCTGAAAATTCAAAAATTCCCGCACATGGACAATCTCAGCCCGCTGGCGCAACGCTTTATCCTGCATTTCGGCGAAATGGGCAGCCGTTGGGGCATCAACCGCACCGTCGGCCAGATTTATGCGCTGCTGTATATACAGGGCAAGCCGCTCAACGCTGACGAGATCGCCGAGCATTTGCGCTTTTCACGTTCGAACGTCAGCATGGGCTTGAAGGAGTTGCAGTCGTGGCGCCTGGTCAGGCTGATGCATCAGGCGGGCGACCGGCGCGAATATTTCGAGCCGCCCAAGGACATCTGGGACATTTTCAAGGCCTTGCTGGAAGAGCGCCGCCGCCGCGAAATCGAGCCGACGCTGTCGATGCTGCGCGACGCCTTGCTCGAAAACCCGACCACCGACGACGACCGGCAAGCGCAACAACGCATGCGGGAAATGTACGATTTGATCGAGCTGTCGAGTTCCTGGTTCGATGAAGTGCAGCGCCTATCGCCGGAGACCCTGGTGTCATTGATGAAGATGGGATCGAAGGTGAAAAAGCTGCTCGATATCCGCGACAAATTCCGCCCCTCGAATACCTCTGGCACCCCTACAGCTGCCGGCAATGACATGTCCGGCGATACCTCCATCAAGGATTGAAGATGCGGCCCCCATCCTGGCGCTTGCTGCGCCTGACGCGTTCGCCGCTGGCCGTTGAAATCACGCTGGCATTGCTGCTGAAGGTCGTGATTCTGGCGCTGATCTGGAAAGCGTTTTTCGCCGCGCCGCAGACCAAAAAGATGGTGCTGCCCACGCCGCAGGTTGAACAACACATGCTCGCGCCGGTGCCAACGCCGCCAGTCACCACCATGTCCAATCCATCCCTCGAGGCAGCTCATGATTCCCGTCGATGAAGTCGTCAACCTGTCGCGCCTGCAATTCGGTGCAACCGCCCTGTATCACTTTCTGTTCGTGCCACTCACGCTTGGCTTGTCGTGGATTCTGGTCATCATGGAATCGGTCTATGTGATGACCGGCCGTGAAATCTACAAGGACATGACGAAGTTCTGGGGCAAGCTGTTCGGCATCAATTTCGCGATGGGCGTAACCACCGGCATCACGCTGGAATTCCAGTTCGGCACCAACTGGGCGTACTACTCGCACTATGTCGGCGACATCTTCGGCGCGCCGCTCGCGATCGAAGGCATGATGGCGTTCTTTCTGGAATCCACCTTTGTCGGCTTGTTCTTCTTCGGCTGGAACCGCCTGTCGCGCGTGCAGCATCTCGGTGTCACCTTCCTCGTTGCGCTCGGCTCCAGTCTGTCGGCACTGTGGATTTTGATCGCGAACGGCTGGATGAATAATCCGGTCGGCGCTGAATTCAATTTCGAAACGATGCGCATGGAATTGGTCAGCATCAAGGACGTCATTTTCAATCCGGTCGCCCAAGTAAAATTCGTGCACACGGTTGCAGCGGGCTATGTGACCGCATCGATGTTCGTGTTGGGCATTTCTTCTTATTACCTGCTGAAAGCAAGGGACACTGCCTTTGCGTTGCGCTCGTTTGCGATTGCGGCCGGCTTTGGTCTGGCATCGACCTTGTCGGTCATCGTGCTGGGCGACGAATCCGGTTATACCGCAGGCGAAGTCAACAAGGTCAAGCTGGCCGCGATTGAAGCGGAATGGGAGACCGAACCGGCGCCGGCCGGCATCACCGTTGTTGGCTTACCCAACGACAAGGAAGAGCGGACCGATTACGCGATCAAGATTCCGTATGTGCTCGGGCTGATTGCGACCCGCTCGGCCGATCAGCAAATCGTCGGCATCAAGGACATC
>CAMLDH010000286.1 GCA_946478765.1 uncultured Oxalobacteraceae bacterium
ATGCCGTCCGGCAGCCGCATATCGGTCAATACCAGCGCGTATTCGGTCTTTGCCAGACAGGCGCGCGCGGCAGCCAGGCAATCGGCGCCATCGACATCGAGTCCCATTCTGACGAGCGAAATCTCAATCAGCTCGCGCAGATCGGCTTCATCGTCAACGATCAGGATACGGGGTGAGGTCATGAAAGAAGTGTTCTATCGTCGCACATCATTAGTCGGGGCCAGCCATCGCAAGGGTGATCACGAAGCTACCGCCGGGGTCGCCCTTCCGATCTTCCGCAAGGTCGGGCCGGTATTCATAATCGATCATCGCGCCGTTATTCAAACACAATTCGCGCGCCAGGTAGAGTCCCAATCCGGTTCCCTTGCTCGACGTGGTGTAAAACGGTTCGAACAAGTGTGAGCGGACTTCGGGCGTAATCGGCTGACCGTCGTCCTGCACATGCAATTCGAGCCGATAGGCGGCGTCGGACAGCGCGTAAATACGGATGCTGCCGTCACGTCCGCTGGCATAGCGCATCGCATTCGACAGCAAATTCACCACCACTTCGCGCAAATGCAGCGGATCGAACCATACCCGGTGCCGGCCCATCTCGCCCACATGAATCGCACCGGCGGACAAGCTGTGCGTTTCCCGGAATTCTCCCAGAATTTCGGCTAAAAATGGGCCTAATTCAAGAGGATCGCCATGCGTTTGCGCCTTGCGTGACAATTTCAGGATATCTTCAATCATCTGGTTCAAACGCGCCACGTTGTCGCTCACGATCTTCAACAACCGGGTCTGCGTCGCATCCGTCGTCCCTTCATGCAGCAGCGACGACGCATACGAAATGGCGGACAGCGGGTTGCGCACCTCATGCGCGATACTGGCGGTCAGACGACCCATCGATGCCAGCTTCAGTTGCTGCGCCTGGTTTTCTATTTCGGTCACATCCTGCAAAAAAATGACCGAGCGCTCTTCCGCCAATCCCGACGTCCGCACCGTCGCAAACCGCAACTTCAGATGCGCGTTCAACTCGCGGCGGGTACGCCAGATCGTGTTTTTCCATGCCGGGGAAATCTCGTCGCCCGGCTTGACGACGACAAACGCAGTAGCGTCCACCGTTTCCGAAGCGTTGCCGGCAGGCCGCGCCGACCATGTGGAAAAAGCCTTCGCAATCGGCGCCAGATAAGCAATTTTTGTCAATCGATGGTACGGCTCCCTATAACGGACAGACAGTCCCAGCATGCGCTCCGCAGCCGGGTTGGCCGTCAATATTTCGCCATTTTTCCCGATCACCAGAATGCCGTCGCCCATGTCGGCGATGACGAGCCGATTGATGGACTCCTGTACCTGCAGGTCAATACCACGCTGCGTCGCCAATTCTTCCTGCCTGACCAGCTTGGCGGCCAAGCGGTTGATGACATATGCCGCAGCAAGAAAGGCCGCGCCATACAGCCCGGCTTGCGTGAATGTCAGTTCCGCCGCTTGCGTGATCGCCTGATAGGCGCTCTCCGCGAGCAAAAACAGCGTGGCGACGGAAGCGAAGAAGAGCGACAGCACCATCGGCGCCAGGATTGCGCCACCGGCGAGCGGAAACAAATACAGAATCGCCAAGCCGCTTTTTACGCCGTCGGCCATCCCATACAGCACCGAAATGACAACGATATCGACCGCGATTTGCGCCCATAGCTGCATCATGAAATGCCGGCGGTAACGCGCCGCCAGCACTGCAAAACCGACCGCGAGGCAAAGATAAGCGATGGAGATTTGCCAATAGCGCAGGTGATCTACTGCAACTGCGCCTTTTCGGAAGTTGAAACCCAGATATATCAGCAGCACGACGGCAATCACGGAGCGCGAAATGCCAAACGTCAAGAGCGTTCGCCAAAACGCTTCGCGCGCTTTGCCGGCGTGACGACGGTGCGCAGTACGCGTCATGTGCTAAGCGGGAGTGTGCCTGCTGCGATGCTCTTCACAGCAGAACGCATCGCCCGAAGCGTTGAGAAGCGCTTCGGAAGCAGGAAGAAATACGCCGCATTGCACGCAACGGACCATCGGTTCGGCAGCGCGCTTGCCATCGGCGCTGTCATGCCGGGTAGCGTCGGTTGTTACATGCGGCTTCTTGCTGCGCAATAACCAGATCACCGCGAAGCCGATTGCCAGCCACAACAGAAACTTCATGCCAGTCCTCGGTGCAACACCACTTCGAGCACGAAGCGGCTGCCGACATAGGCCAGCAACAAGGTCGCAAAACCGGACAAGGTAAAGCTCAGGGCGGTCTTGCCGCGCCAGCCGCGCCATTTGCGTCCGGCCAGCAGCACGCCGAACAGCACCCACGACAGCATCGTAAACACCAGCTTGTGATCCCACTTGAATGCCTTGCCGAATAATTGCTCGGAAAATACGACCCCCGACAAGACGGTCAAGGTCAACAGCGCAAATCCGAATGCGATCAGCCGGAACAACAGTTTTTCCATGGTCAGCAATGCCGGCAAGCGGTCGATGGCAGCGCTAAACCATCCGCTTTTTGCACTGCCGTGGGTATGCAATTTCGATTCCTGCAGGGCCATCAGCACCGCATGAAAAGCGGCAATGGTGAGTGTGCTGTAAGCCAGCATCGCAATCGCGATGTGCCACGCGAACAAGGCGGATTTACCATCCAGCGGCACCACGCTGCCGGGAAATATTGCAGGCAGAATCACGGCGACGGCGGCGCAGGGCAGCATCAACGCCCGCAAGCCATCGAGCGCAAAGTTGCGGTTTTCAAGCCAATACACACCCACCGAAATCCAGAGCGCCGCCGACAGCATGATCGCAAATCCCAGCCGTAGCGAACCGGGAGCAAGCACATCGGCCCACAATGCGCCGCCATGCAGCAGCCACGCGAGCGCGGTTCCGGCTGAAATGGGGAGGCGCAGACGCGCCGGCAAGAAGGCGCAGCCTGCATAAAGCAGCGCTGCCAAAACGAAAAAATATATTTCCATCGCTTAAGTTTACACCATGTAGTGTTGACCGCCGCAGCGTTGAGATTGATATTAGTCTCATCCTTCCGTACATCGTCTCGCGCACATACTTTTCCGCCAATCCCTTGTTCTCGATAAAGCCCTTGGTGGATTCGACAAAACAGCGCATGAATTTCTCTGCCACCGGACGGCGCTCCTTGTAGAATTTTTCGGTCATGACCTACGTGTTATTGACTGACTCTGCGGCTGCGTTACGTTTCTTCCTTACGGAAATCCGGAATCGCCGAAACGAGCAAGGCGGACTTCCGCCACGCCACGCAAACCGGAAACCTGCCCCGCATCGGGTAAAATGAAAGCCTGTTTTCGGTGGATGCGGCGCGATAGGCGCCAGCTTTCACCCGCATTGATTTTTTATCCCATTAATGTTGCGTATAGACCAGCATGTCGCCCAGGCGGCATCTGGCGCGGCACCGCACCATTCACAACCTTGAAACGCCACCACCCATGCTCGACAATCTGACCCAACGCCTTGCCAAAGTCGTCAAAACCATGCGCGGCGAAGCGCGCCTGACCGAATCCAACACTGCCGACATGTTGCGGGAAGTGCGCCTGGCCTTGCTCGAGGCCGACGTTGCGCTGCCCGCCGTGCGCGAATTCATTGCCCGTGTGAAGGAAAAAGCGCTGGGCGAAGATGTCATCGGTTCGCTCACGCCCGGCCAGGCGCTGGTGGGGGTCGTACAACAGGCGCTGGCCTCGCTCATGGGTGCGGACTTGGGGCCGGACGCGTCGCAGTTGAGTTTTGCGACCCAGCCGCCGGCGATCATCCTGATGGCCGGCCTGCAGGGCGCCGGTAAAACCACTACCGTCGGCAAGCTCGCCAAATACCTGCGCGAAGAGAAAAAGAAGAAAGTGCTGACGGTATCGGCCGACGTCTACCGTCCGGCTGCGATCGGTCAGTTGCAAACCGTCACCAGTCAAGTCGGCGCCGATTTCTTCCCGTCGCAGCCGACCGACAAACCGGTCGATATCGCGCTGGCCGCACTGGATTACGCAAAAAGGCATTATCACGATGTGCTGATCATCGACACTGCAGGCCGCCTCGGCATCGACGAAGCGATGATGCAGGAAATTGCCGCGTTGCATGCGGCTGTCAAACCGATCGAGACACTGTTCGTGGTCGACGCGATGCTGGGCCAGGATGCGATCAACACCGCCAAGGCATTCAACGATGCGTTGCCGCTGACCGGCATCGTGCTGACCAAGCTCGATGGCGACGCGCGCGGCGGTGCAGCACTTTCCGTGCGCCATATCACCGGCAAGCCAATCAAATTTGCCGGCGTGGCCGAGAAACTGGACGGCCTGGAAGCATTCGATGCGCAACGGATGGCAAACCGCATTCTCGGCATGGGCGACATTCTGGCGCTGGTCGAAGAAGCCCGCAAAGGCGTCGATGTCGCTGCTGCGCAAGACCTTGCGCAAAAGATCAAGGTCGGCGGCAAGTTCGACCTGAACGACTTCAAGTCCCAGCTGTCGCAGATGAAAAAAATGGGCGGCCTGTCCAACCTGATGGATAAACTGCCGGCCCAGTTGCAGCAAGCGGCCAATGGCGCCAACATGGACCAGGCTGAAAAACAGGTGCGGCGCATGGAAGGCATCATCAACTCGATGACTCCGCAGGAACGCGCCAAACCGGAGCTGATCAAGGCGTCGCGCAAGCGCCGCATCGCCACCGGCGCCGGGGTGCAGGTGCAAGAGGTCAATCGCATGCTGGCGCAATTCGAGCAGATGCAATCGATGATGAAAAAACTCAAGGGCGGCGGCATGATGAAAATGATGCGCAGCATGAAGGGCATGCTGCCTGGCATGCGCTAGCACGCATATGCCATCGGCCCGCGTCTGAATATCCTCCCGCGGGCCGCATCCTCGGCAATCCTCCGCTCTGTGAAGAGTAAAGTGCAGCAAAGCTTTCCGCCGACTCGCCGTACTCGGCAATGCACCGAACATGCGCGCATGATGCGTCCAGATGTCGTGCCTCACAGTCGAAATGCACCGGCAGCGCCTGCGTCTTTCTCCTATGGCGCTGCATTGACTCCTCCCCTATGAAGAGCCAATGTCTCTCCCTATGTAAAATCACGTCAAAACGTGCAAAAAACACTTGCATCCCTATGAAAACCGCACCACTATTAGCGGTGCGTGATATGGCGCAATTTCTTACACACTTGTGAAGGAGGCTTGAAGATGGCAACAGCCAAAAAAACAGCGGCCAAACCAGCCGCCAAGAAACCCGCAGCAAAGAAGGCAGCAGCGAAGCCGGTAGCAGCGAAGCCGGCAGCA
>CAMLDH010000287.1 GCA_946478765.1 uncultured Oxalobacteraceae bacterium
CGGTACGTGCGCGGATGCAGTTTCAACAGGGCTGGCCGGCGCCTGTACCGCCGGCTCCGGCGCGGGACTTGATGACGTTGGTGCAGAGGGTGGCGCTATGCTTGTCACGGTTGCGGGGGCATGGAGCGGTGCGGGTCTTCGAACAGGAACCGCCGGCGGAGGAAGGAGCGGTCGCGGCTTCGGCACCGGCTTTGGCTTCGGCGGCTGAAGCCGCAACTGCGGTTGCGGCGGCGGTTGCGGCGGCGGCCCCTCCGGCATGAGCGTCATCTCCCTGATGATTCTTACCTCGACAGGTGGGTGAGTCACTTCGACCACCTTGCGGGCAAGCCCGGTCGGGAGAGCATAGAGGACTATCGCATGGAGAAAAATGACAAAAATGAAGATGCCAATGTGTTTCGTCGGCATCTTCTGTTGATATACGAAGTCCACATCGCCATCCCAAAAGCCTGTTCCGATAGGACAGTCGCGCCAGGTAATGATTCCGGATTCGCAGGCTAAAAAAGTTTTCCATGCCCCTTGAAATTTAACGCGTTGTCATATCCCGTTCCGGTCAGGATATGGGTCAGAACTTGGCCTGCAGGCTCAGGGTGAACGTGCGCGGGCTGCCCGGCGTGACCCAGACGTTGTTGTAAGCGCTGGCGTAGTAGGTCTTGTCGAACACATTGTCCACGTCCAGCGACAGGCGCAAGGTCTTGCTGATGCGCCAGTCGCTGGTCAGCTTGACGGTCGTGTAGGCAGGCAGGACCGGAACGCCGGTGTCGCCGGTACGCTCGCCTACGTGTGAGAAACCGCCGCCCAGGCCGAGCAGCATGCCGCCTTCGAGCAGCATCTCGTGCATGACAAAAGCACTGCCGCTATGGCGGGGAAACTGCTTCAACTCACTGTCGAGATAGGCATAGCTAAGGGCGACGCGCCAGTCGCGAGCGATCTGGCCGGCAAGCTCGAATTCCAATCCCTTATTGCGAACCTCGCCTGCGGCAATGGAAAAGTCGGTGTTGTTCGGATCAGGAACGAGCACGTTGCGCTTTTTGATGTCAAACAGCGACACGCTGGCGCCCAGTTGCTCGTCAGGCGATTGCCACTTCACGCCCAGCTCGCGTGCCGTGCCGCTCTCCGGATCGAAGGCGGCGCCGTTTGCAGCGGTACCCACGTTGGGGCGGAACGAACGTCCTATGCTGGCATAGGCTGACAAGGTCCGGCTTGGCAGCCAGGTGAGGCCCAGGCGCGGGCTTGTTGCGCTGGGCTGCTGGTCCGTGGTGGTGCCGGCTGCGCGGTCTTCGATGTGCTGGCGATCGCGGTCATGCCGCACGCCGGCGAGCAGCTTCCACTGCGGGCTCAGGTTGATCTGATCTTGTGCATAGATGGCCGTGCCGCGCTCGCGCTGGTCGCTGTCCATGGCAGAGACCGTGGGATTTGGCCGGGCTTGGCCATAGACGGGGTTGTAAATGTCGATCCCGTAAGTGGGCCACTGAGCGCGGGGCTGCTGCTTCAGTAACTGGCCGATGTCAAAGCGAAAAGCCTCGGCGCCGAGCACCGGGTTGTGCTCCAAGCCGCCGATCGTCAGTTTGCCCAGCACGTTGATTTGCGAGGACCAATCCTCCGAACGGTAATCACGATAGCGCAGGCGGCGCCACAGCAAGCCGGTGTTGTCTACCGATGCAGTACCGCCGTTATAAGCATGTCCTTCACTCGCATAGCCATTCAGGGTGGCATGGCGATATTGCATGCCGGCACGCACTTGCCAGGCCGATGACAGAGCATGCTCCACGAAAAACTGGTGCGTCTGGTTTTCAATCGTGATGTCGCCATCGGCAGGCTCGCCGTAGAAGCGCGAGATAGGCACCACGTCCAACTGCCCCTTGACCGAAACGACCCCGCGATCCAGCGGCGCTTGCTGCCACAGCCATTCGCCGTCATAACGCACGATAGTGTCTCGGTTCACTTTCCAGGCAAGCGCCGGCGCTACCAGTTCGCGTTTGCTGTGGAGGTAGTCGCGGAAGCTGTCCTTGTCCTCGGCGGCCACATTGAGCCGATACGCCAGGTCGGCTGGTTGTTGAGTACCGTCATTGAGCGGGCCGGTGCTGTCGAATGCAATGCGCTTGTAGTCGTAGCTGCCGTAATAAGCTTCCACCGAATGAGCGGGCTGGAAGCTCGGTTGCTTGGTGATGATGTTGACAGTGCCGCCGGGTTCGCTGATGCCATACAGCGCGCCAACCGTACCCTTGAGGAACTCGATGCGTTCGACGTTGGCCGTGTCGCGCGGCGCATTGAAGCCGCGATTGGCGGCCATGCCGTTGCGTAACATGCTCATGCCGGTGTTTTCGTTTCCTGCGAAGCCGCGAATGGCCACGTTATCCCAGAGGCCACCGAAGTTATTCTGGCGCGTGGCGCCGGCTACATAGTCCAGCACATCGTCCAGGCGCCCGGCGCCCACATCGTCCAGAAACTGTCGCGTTACCTCGCGCACGGCCTGCGGAACTTCGCGCAAGGGCGTGTTGTTTTTCGTGGCGCCGCCGCTGCCCTTACCATCGAAGTAGCTGCCGGACTGCCTGCGTCCGATGACGGTGATGGTTTCGGACGGCGGCTCCACAGCGGCGCTGTTGTTTGCCGGGGTGGGGACTGATGCTGCTGTCTGCGCAGCGGCGCTGTTGAATGCGAGAGCCAGCATGGCCGCAATCAGAGTTGGTGGGAAATAATGACGGTGAACAAGACGCAAGTAATTCCCTCTCTTGCCGTAAATGTAATGTTCTGGCTGGCGGAAGAAAAACACTAAGTAGTTACGCAAAATTATTTGTGTTGCGATCAAGCGGGAGCGGAGCAGGGTGCGCTTGCGCACCAATACCGTCCGTCGCAGCATTGGTGCGCAAGCGCACCCTACTCCTTACCATTTTTCTGCTTTTGAGTTACCGGCGGTGCTTCACATTACTGCGGTTTTTTCAAACACGTTATGCGCCGCGTTAACCTTTGAAGAAAACCGTCGAGCGTTCTTTCCGTCACAGAGGATTTGCGGGCAACAACATTATGGCCTCGCTCCAAGTTCAGTGCCAAAAAGAACCTGCAATCCGTTGGCTATATATTCAATCTACACTGAGGCGGCTTCGAGTTGATCATTGCGGCGTGATGCTGGTATAAGTGCTGATAAAGCCAATCCTACAGTCATCAATGCAATACCAAGCCACTGATTATCACTGGGACGAAAGCCATTAATCCCAATATCAAGCACCATCGCCGTTACAGGATCAAGATAAACCAATGTTGAAATCAGTCTGGTGGACAATTTGCGAATGCTGCCGAAGAATAGATAATAGACTAAGCCTGTATGTATTGTTCCCATTACGACCACGGCCAACCAATTGTTCATAGTCAAAGCAGAGAAAGCACCGAATTGTACAAAAGCTGGCAAAAGCAGCGTGCCGAGCAAAGTCTGTAAACATGCCACAGCGTAGGGGCTAAGTTGATGTATTCCTTTCCCTAATAACGTCAACACAGCATAGAACATAGCTGCCAATAGTGCCCAAAGCGGTCCAGATGACCATAATATCTTCAGCGATTGGCTCTCCACTCCAGCAATCAACGCCGAACCACTAAAACAAATAATTATCGAAAATAGCGACAAAGCAGTCAAACGTTCACCAAACATCAGCACACCAGCAAGCAACACGAGCACTGGTGCAAGATAATAAATTGATACTGCCATTGTTACTGGCATTAGTTCGAAAGCACGAAACAGGCAAATCCAGTTCGCAACCAATGCCAAACCGCACATCGCCACCCGAATCAGCTCTTTCCGCACCCATCGTTCCTGCCAGATTCTGCCTGATAGCACCCAACCAAGCCCGAGAAAAATAGTCGCGCTTATGCAGCGCACAAACACTAATTCGAAAGCCTTGAGTCCGGTATACGGAGCAATAATGCCAACCGAACCGAAAATCGCCATCGCAAACAGCATTCCTAGTAATGCCAGCCGCGATCCGTGCATAGGGATTTTTTCCATTTTTTTCCAATAAAGAAATTTACTATAGGCGCTTGCCAGCCGTCCAACCGCCATCAACCAAAAAATTTGCACCAGTGACAAATCCCGCCCCCGGTGAAACCAAGTAATTAATACAGGCAACCACGTCATCTGGCTCACCCCAACGGCCGAGGGCATGGTTACTCCGAATTAATGACACGAGATCTGGCTGATTGAAATAAGGCTCCGTCAGTTCAGTCCGAATCACGCCCGGTGAAACTGCATTGACCCGGATGCCCGCTGCACCAAATTCCATTGCCAACTGCTTGGTCAGTCCAATCAGACCATGCTTGGCACTAACATAAGCTGCCCGTTCCGGTTCAGCCATTACGCCTGACACTGATGCAATATTTACAATGCAGCCCTCAATGCCGCGCGCCAGCCAACGTTTAGCGCATTCGCGAGATAAGATAAAAGGAGCAGTCAGGTTGACCGCCAACACTCGTTCAAACATTTCATCATCCAGATCAACAACCGGAACGATCTCCCGAATACCGGCAGCGTTGATCAGGATATCTGGCACCCAACCCTTATCATCAAACCGCGCAAAACTGGCGCGAATGGACGCCTTGTCGATCAAGTCGAGCTGTATAGATGTTAGGCGCTCCGATGCATCAAGCTGCGACAAATGGGCTGTATCACGGTCGATGCCAAGCACCTCATCTCCTTGCGCTAGAAAATGGCGTGCGCAAGCAAAGCCAATACCACTGCCAGCACCAGTGATGATTACCCGACGCCTCATTGCTTAGTCTCGTTGGAAAAGGTAATCAGTAGGATGTCGCGGAATGCACCGGTGTTGATGTTTGTCCCAATTGGGGTGACAGCATGTAGGACTTTCTGACCAAGTACCAAGGTATCGAGCGGCTGGGTAAGCCGTATCACTCGGTCAATACGACGGTCACCGGAGGAAATTAAATTATCGCCACCAAGTATGCATGCACTGAGATTAAGCAGGTGAACAAAGACGACCGGCTCGTCATCTCTATGCAACCATACTGGCGAACTGATCGCTGGTGCTTGAGGGATCGCATGATAGCGGACTTGATGCAGTCCAATAATTACCGGACGCGTCCAATCCACTAATGCGGTAGATCGGGCGATCTCATAATCACGCTGTAATAAATGTTGTGTCAGGGGGTTGTTACGAAACCCTGCAGTCAATGGCGCGAATCGACGTACTGCACCACCGGTAGTTGTCAACAAAGATGACGCGTCAAGTCATGCGGCTTGCTTTAGTATTT
>CAMLDH010000288.1 GCA_946478765.1 uncultured Oxalobacteraceae bacterium
GAGATAGACCTTGGTGACTGGAGTTCAGACGTGTGCTCTTCCGATCTATCGTGGTCGGTGGCGCCCATGGCATGAGCGGCGCGCCGATACTCGCTGCGCGCGCTGCGGCGAAATGCGGTGCGGGCCGTGTATTTGCCGCATTTGTCTGCAATGCGCCGGCTTACGACAGCGTGCATCCGGAATTGATGTGCCGACTTGCGCAAGACATGGATTTTTCATCTTCCACCTTGGTCGTCGGACCAGGCCTGGGCACATCGCGCGAAGCGCATGATCTGCTCGCCAAAGCATTGCAGGCGCAGGGACCGCTGGTGCTCGATGCAGACGCACTGAACCTGATCGCCACCGAACCGGGCTTGCAGCAAAAACTGATGCGGCGGCGCGGCCCCACCTTGATGACACCGCATCCTCTGGAGGCTGCACGCTTGCTCGCCACTACAAGCGGCGCGATACAAGCCGATCGTCCGGCGGCCGCGCGCGAGCTTGCCAGGCGCTTCAACGCCATCGCCGTGGTAAAAGGTTCCGGCACCGTTATCGCACGGCCGGATGGCGAGATCACGGTCAACCCGACCGGCAACCCGGCCTTGGCTAGCGCCGGCACCGGCGACGTACTGTCCGGAATGTGCGGCGCCTTGCTGGCGCAAAATTTTTCAACATGGAATGCCGCATTAGCCGCCGTCTGGTTGCATGGACGAGCTGCCGACATGCTGGTCGAACAAGGCGTCGGGCCGATCGGCGTCACCGCCGGCGAGTTGATTCCTATCGTACGAGATGCGCTGAACGAATGCGTGAATCAGCATGCGCGATAGCACATCGCGCGCCAATTTCCGGCTCGGCATTACGTATGTCAAGCATCATCGCCACCATATTTAAGCGGACACCAGCTTGCCGGCCGCGATCGTAATCGTGCTCCGGCAAAGCGATGCAATCGACGGATCGTGCGTCACCAGCACCAGCGTCGATTTGCGCTCCTGATTCAATTCGAACATCAACTGGATCACCGCATCACCGGTCGCGGCATCGAGACTGCCGGTCGGCTCATCGGCAAACAGCAGCGGCGGTTCGCTGATAAAAGCGCGCGCCAATGCCACGCGCTGCTGTTCGCCACCTGAAAGATACTTGGGATAGTGCTTCAGGCGACTGGATAATCCAACCCTGGCCAACATTGTTTCCGCCTTGTCTTTTGCGTGGCCGTCGTTGCGCAATTCAAGCGGCAGCATGACATTTTCCAGCGCATTCAAATGCGACAGTAACTGGAACGACTGGAATACGAATCCAAGCTTTACCTTGCGCAAGCCGGCCCGGCCGTCTTCGTCGAGCGCAAAAATATCCACACCATCCAGTTTCACTGTGCCATCGGAAGGGATATCGAGGCCGGCCAGCAGACCCAGCAGCGTCGACTTTCCCGAGCCGGATGCGCCGACAATCGCAAGCGTTGCACCCGCTTGCACGGTAAAATTGACGTTTTGCAGGATCGTCAGTTCGCCGGTTGCATCTGCGACACGTTTGCTGAGATTGATTGCGTCAATAGCCGGTGGCAATGTGGAGAGTTCAGGCATGCGGGATGGCTTCAAAAAATATGGGAAATGGATGCGGGCCTTGCAGGCGCTATCGCTGATAACGTGTGCCCTGTTCGCGTCGAGCGCCTATTCTGCATCAAAAACGGTGCTTGTGCTGGGTGACAGCCTATCCGCAGAGTATGGCCTGGTGCGTGGTACAGGATGGGTACCCTTGCTGCAAAAGCGCTTGCAGGAAGAAAAGATCGATGCCGACATCGTGAATGCCAGCATTAGCGGCGAGACCACGAGCGGCGGCAAAGCGCGTTTACCCGGGCTGCTGAAAAAGCACCACCCATCCATCGTTGTCATTGAGCTGGGCGCCAATGATGCACTGCGCGGTCTGTCGCTTGCCGGCACCGAAGCAAACCTGCGCGCGATGATGATCGAATCGCAGAAAGCGCAAGCCAAAGTGCTTCTGGTCGGCATGCAAATCCCGCCTAACTACGGCAGCGATTACGCGAAAACATTTTCCGCGATGTACCCGAGGCTGGCCAGGGAAAGCAAATCGTCGCTGGTGCCATTTTTCCTGGAAGACGTTGCAAGCAAACCGGATTTGTTCCAGGCCGACCGCATCCACCCGACCGCTGCAGCACAACCGCTGATGCTGACCACCGTGTGGCCTTATCTCAAGCCTCTTTTGACAAAGTGAGCACATGAAGTATCCCGCCCTGCTCCCTTTCACGGACATCTATCCGCAGCTCGACCAGTTCGATGCGATTCTCGACGTGCGCAGTCCATCCGAGTTTGCAGAAGACCATATCCCCGGCGCGATCAATTGCCCGGTACTCAATGACGAAGAACGCCAGCGTGTCGGCACCATGTACAAGCAAGTCAACGCATTCGAGGCCAAGAAAGTCGGCGCGGCACTGGTTGCACGCAATATCGCGCGCCATATCGATGCGCTATTCATGGACAAACCGCGCGACTGGAAACCATTGATTTATTGCTGGCGCGGCGGCAACCGCAGCGGATCGATGGCCCATATCCTCGCAAAAATCGGCTGGCCGGCGGTGCAACTGGACGGCGGCTACAAAGAGTATCGCAGGCATGTCAACGCGGCATTGATGGAGCTGCCTTCGCGTTTCCAGTTCCGTGTCGTATGCGGCACAACCGGTAGCGGCAAGAGCCGCTTGTTGCAAACGCTCGCCTCAAAAGGTGCGCAGGTTCTGGATCTGGAACAACTTGCCGCGCACCGCGGCTCTGTTCTCGGCCATTTGCCGACCGAGCCACAGCCGACGCAAAAGACTTTTGAGAGCGGCATTTGGCAAACATTGCGCCACTTCGACCCGGCCCACGTGATATTCGTCGAATCGGAAAGCAAAAAAGTCGGCAATCTCCGTGTGCCGGA
Source organism: uncultured Oxalobacteraceae bacterium (assembly GCA_946478765.1). Next base: position 2,905 of record CAMLDH010000288.1, read on the forward strand.
TGACCTGATGGAAAAGATGCGCGCCTCGCCCTGCATCTCGCTTGGCCTGTCAAGGACCAAGCGTGTGCAACTGCTGATGCAGGATTACGAACACTTCGTCGCGCATCCCGAGATATTGAACACGCAACTTGATTGCCTGATTCCGCTGCACGGCAAGGAAAAGATTGCCGGATGGCAGGCGATGGCATTGTCCGGGGATATGAAAACGCTGGTCGATGAATTGCTGGCCAATCATTACGATCCCGCCTATCTGCGCTCCATTGACCGCAATTTTGCCCAGGTGACGCAAGCGATGCCGTTGGAATTGGCCGACATTTCGCAAGCGGCTTTTGATGCCGCTGCTGAAAGCCTGCATCCAGCACTGCAAATATAGACGAGGTATGGCGAACACAACCTGCAGGTCGACGTCGCCAGATGAACCCGACATGATGCCGTCCCGCACCGGCGCCTGGTATTCAGGGAACAAGGGCGCCACTTGGCAGCAAAGCAGCGGCGCTCCCAACGATGGAACGAACAGTTTCGTACCGGTAGCGGACCGCTTCAATCCAAACAAGTTTTCATGTAGGGGCCGCAACGGCGTGCTACCGCGTTGCTCGCTCCTTACAGTGCTCGCACTATAAGGAGCGAGGGCTCAGGACCGACTACGCCCTATCGCTATCGGAAAAATCACTTTCCGAATCCGATTGAACTTCTCTGAGTAGCTGGCCAGCCCCTTCGAGCGATACATTGATGTTGGCTCTTTTTAACGCTTTTTGAAAAACCGCGCTTTCCGGACCAGGAGCGCTACTCTTCGAACCAACAATGTATTGCGCCGGAATGTCTGATGACGTTCTATCAACGCCCATAATGTGTTCCAACGGAAGATCATCACGCATGCCAATCGCTCTCACAATTGAAGGTGAACCCGATTTAGAGGAAAACGCATAGCGCTGAGCTTGCCGCTTTTCCGTCGTGAAGTAGTTATATGACGGCGGTTCATTTTGGCCCTGAAATTCAGCGCCCAAAGCGGATCTGGCGGCAGCCGAACCACCATCGACTCTATGGCTTCTTCTAAAACCATGCTCCAGCACTTCGCGCTTGACCTTGTCGCCAGTGCCATGGTAGAGCCTAATTTCTTCGTAGACCGCCCGGCCGCTTTCCAATGTCGGCTTGTCAAAGCTGCCAGCCCCCCCCGAATTCGATGCGCTTTGCTCTCTCTCTTCGAGAGAGGTCGCTTGAGATGAAGATGCGGCGCCATCGTCGCGGTCGCGGCTTGCGGTGGAAGCCTTCTCAGTTACTTCTCTTCCACCTGCCGCCGGTTTCTCCGGGTCGACCAGTTGGTTCGATACGACGACCAATCTTCTTGCCCTTGCCTCTGACGTACCTGACCGCTGCCCTGGCGGCATTCCTCCGGCATGCGCGGGGTTGGGAGTCTGGGGGGGATTAGCTTCTGGCAACGTTTCTTGAGTGTTCGACTCGCTGGAGGTGGCTGGCGAGAACGAATTGATTCGAGGAGCAATGGAACTCATAGCTGATTTTTTTCTGACTTATAAAGAAGTTGATTTTTTAAAAAATATCCGTACTCGCGAACCACCGCAGCGGCGGTGCGAGTACGGGCCATTCGGTGCAACGCCGTCAGAGCGGCATCCACCAAAATTCTTGCCCTACCTTGCTGTTACCTGTAATCCTTGCTGTTATCTGTAATTGATAGTGCCGGAGAGGGTAGAAATTCCACTTCACCGCTCCTGATGTCAGCCTGGGAGGATGCCGTGGCATTGCGCAAAGGCGCGCACGATGTCGCTCGATTTGTTTCCAGCACTCATCGTTAAACTTCCTATCTACGTTGCCCTGTTGAAACTCTCGACACGCGCCATACGTGGTTATTGCCAACGTTTGGTTCCATCGGTTATGCAAAAATAATTACAAATAGTTAAACTCCCTGGCTGAAGACTCGCGAAATACAGTCGGTAGAAATCTAGAGCGGTTTTCGTATCAGTGTGCGGGTGTCGCGGGCCGCTTCGGGGCGCATTGCAGCGTTGCTCGTCGCTTGTGTGGCTCGCCACACGGCGCTCCTCGCGCCTTGCACTGCACCCAAAATCAACCCGCACCATCCGCACACTGATACGAAAACCGCTCTAGGAACTCCAGAAAACCATTGCTGCCCAGCCGAAGTTTTCACCTGAGTTTTATGGCTGCACGCCGTTTATGGGCGCTCCCGATGGGAAAAGCGAGGGCACGTTCGATGATTTATCGCGTGTTGCCGGTGCGCCGTGCGCATAGCGCACGGCACCAAGATCACCCGCCGATCTGCCGGAACGGATCCAGCGCGAGATCGATCAGGCGCCGCTCGCGCACGAC
>CAMLDH010000289.1 GCA_946478765.1 uncultured Oxalobacteraceae bacterium
TGTATTGGATACCAATGTGCTGCTCATTCCATAAAACACCGGCAAAGATAGCCTTGTCGAAATCGAGAAAGTCTATTCAAAACTCGTTTCCGAAAACAGACTGTTTATTCCGGCCCGCGTAATGCAAGAGTTCGAAACGAATGTGCCTGAACGGCTCAAGGATACGTTTCAGCAGATTTCGAGGCAAAGGAATATTAATGTTCCTAGTTACAATTTCCCGCTCCTAAAAGATGTACCGGAGTATAAGGATCTTATTGAAGTTGAACTTCAGCTCAGGGAAAAAATTAAGGAATTTCAGCGCCAAGTTGGCAAGGTGGTCGACGTAATTGAAGAGTGGCATCACGATGATCCGGTCCGTGGGCTCTATAGGTCACTATTTACACCCCCACAATGTGTGACGCTAAATGACTTCAACGCAGAAGAGGCTCTCAAAGAGCTAAGCTTCCGCTTCAAACATAAAATTCCGCCTGGATACAAAGACTCAGCTAAGGACGATCGAGGTATTGGCGATTTTCTAATATGGAAGTCAATCCTTCAGGTTGCTAAAGAGGGGGAATGTGACTTAATTTTTGTGTGCGGGGAAGAAAAAGCCGATTGGTGGCATAGAAGTGAAAGTCAAACGTTGTATGCACGGAGGGAGTTAGTCGAGGAATTCCGGCGAGCTTCTAATGGGAAGACGTTCCGGATTATAAGTCTTGGCGATTTGCTTGAGGTATTTGGTGCCGATGCCGCTGCTGTTGAAGAAATCAAGCAGGAACAAGGCAACGTTGCGCTGGATTTGGCAGTTGTCCAGAGAGAGTACGAGGATTTTCTAACTAATGCGGTGACAGCTGTTCGTAACTGGGCTGTAAGAAAGTACGGCTCAGTTTCTATCGAAGAGTTTAGGCGTCATGCAGACCTTGGATTCGATTTCGCATTAAAGGACTCTCACGCGAGGCGGCACGTATTCAATGTCAAATCAATTCAAAGTATGGGCAGCCTTAGCCGTAGAGGGCAAGAACATCTGAATACGGGAGGACGGTTGCGTGCACTAGCGGGTGCTGAGACATACTGTGTGGTCTTTGTAGCGCCGAAGCCAGAGGATACAGAGGACGTCGAAATATTCGGCGGGTTATCCATTCTTGCATATCCGGAATGGTTCAATATCGTCGCTGGTTATTTGGATAACGACGGTCAGTTTCATGAAATATTTCACGTCGGTCCCAACGGGTGAGTCTTGCAGAGGCATGCACTTACAGCACATTCCATGAGGTTGAAGATGAATGATTCGGTGGATGACTTGGCAGACGACTACGATAGAGTGCGACAAGCCGGCAAGAAGGTGATAAGCCGTTCGTGGCGATGGTTGCGAGCAGAAACTCGAACATGGTTATTAGAATCAAAGCATTACACCGAAGGTGGCGCTTCAAAGATAGTTGAGTATCCTGATGCAAACTCAGACGTCGAGGAGCTTGAGCACCTTTTAGGGTTGCTTGACCTTTGTGTTAACGCGAAATTGCCAAATCGTTCTGAAAAAGGGGCGCCAATTCCAAATGATGCCTGCTCCAGCGAAGTTCAGTCTGCGTTTTCGTCGTTGTTGCATCACCGTTTTGGAATGGACCCAATATTCCTCCGACGAGCGTTATACGCACTGCAGCAGTACGAGATGGCGCGTCTTCTTACCATTCTCCCACCCAACAAACCCTCGACATTATTGAGCGGTCTTGGCACGCTTGCATTCGGAGTATTCTGTCTTGCGCTACTTATCGCAACGCCCGCAATACTGAGCACTGCTTTTGTTTCTGCCGCGCGCAGAGACTACGGAGACACGACAGCGGCACTATATGCATTAGGCTTCGTCGCCTGGATGATTAGCATTTTGAAGAATATGGGAAAAGAAGATAGTGGGACAAAGGAGGAGCAAGAGTATCACGCGTGGTCCCGCATGAATTCGTATCAATCTGGGAACTGGACGGCAACTGGCGCAGGTGCACTCGAGTATTTTAAGGACATGATGCAGAGAGGTTTGCATGTGCCAGCGGTTGCATTTGACCTCTGCGAATGTTTGAAAGCTCAAACTCTCCGATAGAAAGATGCTGGCTTTCACAAGAGGGCGCAGTGCATATTTTCGACGTTGCGCACCACAATTAGGCTGCATGACCCTGCGTACTGCACCCGTTATGACGACCGTAAAACGCAAAAAGCAACGTTCAGAAATTTTGTACCGCTATGGCCGGATAACCGGTTGGCGTGCCGATGCGTACGTATCCCCAGAGCAGCTACGTGAAGGTGTGGCACAGCGAGAAAGCCAAATGTATCTGGATCTCAAAGGCACGCTTACGGAACCGCTCTCTGGCACTGAACGGTTCTCGGTTATGGTGTTTATTTCAAACGAACCAAGACTCCGTGACGGTGTAGTTGCTTCGGTCGGCAGCATTATTAGATTGAAGCCGACCTTGCAGGCTGGCCTTGATTTGTCATTCCGGGAGTTTCAAACCTTGATGCAGCTTGCCGCTGCGGAGAAGTTAAGGTCGTGTCGGCTGGCGTTTCAAGTTCCATATCGAGGCCACGCGCTAATTGTCCGCGCCAGCTTTAGCAGCGCGGAGCCAGATGAGAATGAAGGGTGAAACATCTCAAGAAATTGCACAAAATAAATGCCCCAAAAGTCTGGGCGTTATATTGTCAAACAAATTCGACCTTCAGTCGCAAGTAATTGTTCCGGACTTTAATAATATGTCTCAGACTATATTTGCACAGAACACAGTCACCGCAGCTTTACCGCCCCCTATTCCACCGTCACCGATTTCGCCAAATTCCGCGGTTTATCCACATCCGTCCCACGCGCCAGCGCCGTGTGATACGCCAGCAACTGCAGCGGCACCACATGCAAAATCGGCGACAGCACGCCATAGTGCTCCGGCAACCGGATGACATGAATCCCTTCGCTCGACGCGATGCGCGAATCGGCATCGGCAAACACGTACAACTGGCCGCCGCGCGCACGCACTTCCTGCATGTTCGATTTGAGTTTCTCGATCAGGGTATCGTTCGGCGCGACCGTGACTACCGGCATTTCCTGCGTCACCAGCGCCAGCGGGCCGTGCTTCAATTCGCCGGCCGGGTACGCTTCGGCGTGGATGTAGGAAATCTCTTTCAGTTTCAGCGCGCCTTCCAGCGCGATCGGATAATGCAGGCCGCGGCCGAGGAACAACGCATTTTCCTTGCGCGCAAAGTCGTCGGCCCACGCGATGATTTGCGGCTCCAGTGCGAGCACCGCGCTGATCGATACCGGCAGGTGGCGCATCGCTTTCAAATGCGCGGCTTCCTGCTCGTCGGTGAGGCGGCCCTTGACTTGCGCGAGCGCGAGCGTGAGCAAAAATAATGCGGCGAGCTGCGTCGTGAATGCCTTGGTGGAGGCGACGCCGACTTCGATGCCGGCGCGCGTGATGTAGGCCAGTTCGCATTCGCGCACCATCGCGCTGGTGGCGACGTTGCAGATGGTGAGTGTATTTGGCATGCCCTGTGCGCGTGCATGCTTTAACGCGGCCAGGGTGTCGGCGGTCTCGCCGCTTTGCGAGATCGTGACGACCAGCGCATTCGGGTTCGGCACGCTGTCGCGGTAGCGGTATTCGCTGGCGATTTCGACATTGACCGGCACGCCGGCGATCGATTCGATCCAGTATTTGGCGGTCAGGCCGGCGTAATAGCTGGTGCCGCACGCGAGGATCAGTACCGAGTCGATTTTCTTGAAGATGCCGAAGGCCTTGTCGCCGAACAGTTCCGGCATGATGCCGGAGACGCCTTCGAGCGTGTCGGCGATGGCGCGCGGTTGCTCGAAAATTTCCTTTTGCATGTAGTGGCGATACGGGCCGAGTTCGGCCGCGCCGGTGTGCGCGTGCACGGTCTTGACGTCGCGTTGCGCCGCTTTGCCGTCGACGTCGACGATCCAGTAGCGCTGCAATTGCAAATCGACCACGTCGCCTTCTTCGAGATAAATGATTTGATCCGTGGTGCCGGCCAGCGCCATCGCGTCGGACGCGACGAAATTTTCACCGTTGCCGACGCCGACGATCAAGGGCGAGCCCTGGCGTGCGCCGATCACGCGGTGCGGTTCGTCGCGGGAAAATACCGCGATCGCATACGCGCCGTGCAAGCGCTTGACCGCTTGCTGCACGGTTTCGAACAAGTCGCCGGTGTACATGTGGTCGACCAGATGCGCGATGACTTCGGTGTCGGTCTGGCTTTCGAATACGTAGCCGGCCTCTTTTAATTCGGCGCGCAGCTCGTCGTGGTTTTCGATGATGCCGTTGTGGACCAGCGCGATGCGCTCGCGCGAGAAGTGCGGATGCGCGTTGTGCGATGCCGGCGCGCCGTGCGTGGCCCAGCGGGTGTGCGCGATGCCGGTGAAGCCGGACAGTTCCGCCTTGTTGATCTGGGTTTCCAGGTCGGCTACGCGCGAGGTGCTGCGCGAACGCTGCAGCTTGCCGTCGACATGCAGCGCCACGCCGCACGAATCATAGCCGCGATATTCCAGCCGTTTCAGTCCTTCGACCAGGATGGGAGTGATATTGCGTTGCGCTACTGCGCCGACGATGCCGCACATGGAAGCCTCTTATTGAATGGGAAAGTGAGAGCACCATGCTAGAGGACGAGGCGTGAAATAAGGCATCTAAATTTTGTTAAATTTGGATTATTATTTCAACCTAAAATAGTTGTGAAATAAAAATTCAAATTAACGTAATTATTTTGGAAAAACACCATGACTGAGTCTGCGATTGCGCTGGATGAATTGGATCGGCGCATCCTGAATGCATTGCAAGCCGATGCTTCGCAAACCAATAACGAGCTCGCCGCGCAGGTGCATGCGTCGCCGCCGACCTGCCTGCGGCGCGTCAAGCGCCTGGTTGATGCCGGCGTGATTGAAAAGCAGGTCGCGATCATTGCGCCGGACAAGGTGGGGGCGGCGCTCACGGCGATCGTGGAGATTACGCTTGATGTGCAGGCGGCGGAGCGGCAGGCGGAATTCGAAACGCTGGTGGCGCGCGAGGCGGCGGTGCTGCAGTGTTATCGCGTGTCGCCGGGGCCGGATTTTGTGCTGGTGGTGCAGGTGGCGGACATGCCGGCTTACCATGCGCTCGCGCACCGCGTGTTTGCCGCGCATGCGAATGTGCGCAACGTGCGCAGCTTCTTTTCAATTCACCGCAGTAAATTCGAGACGTGCATTGCGGTGTGATGCGGGGCGGCG
>CAMLDH010000290.1 GCA_946478765.1 uncultured Oxalobacteraceae bacterium
GCGATGACGCGCGAACGCGAGCGCGGCACGATGGAAAACCTGCTGGCCACGCCGGCCCGGCCGTTTGAAGTGATGATCGGGAAAATCGTGCCGTATATCCTGATCGGCTATGTACAGGTGACGGTGATCCTGGTTGCGGGGCGCCTGCTGTTCGATGTGCCGATGCTCGGCAGTCTCGCCCTGCTGTCGGCGGCGCTGGTGCTGTTCATGGCGGCCAACCTTGCGGTCGGCTTCACGTTCTCAACCATTGCGAAGAACCAGTTGCAGGCGATGCAGCTTACCTTCTTCTTTTTCCTGCCGTCGCTGCTGCTGTCGGGATTCATGTTCCCGTTTCGCGGCATGCCGGCATGGGCGCAGGCGATCGGCGAAGTACTGCCGCTCACGCACTTGCTGCGCATCGTGCGCGGCATTCTGTTGAAGGGTAACGGCTTGGCCGAGATTGCACCGGACTTGTGGCCGATCGGCGCGTTCATGCTGGGTGCGGGGGTTATTGCGCTGGCGCGCTATCGGCGGACATTGGATTAGCAGTCAATCATATTGAGCTTGCACGGTATTTCAGGGACGACTACTTAAACCTGTTCGCCACGTGCAAAATACGCGGTGAGCGACTGGTTCAAGCCCTGCTCGATCACGCTCTCCACCTGCTTGGCCAATACCGGATTGCCTGACGGGTCGAACATGAACAGGCGATAAACGTCCGCCATCGTCAATTGCTGCGGATTGGCCAGCAAAGTCCACGAATCCATGCCTTCGGTGACGCGCTTGCCCCACGGTATGCGCTTCGGCAATTCAGTCTTGATACGACCGACCCAACCCGCATCAAGCATCTTTTGCAGCAAATTTTCAGATTCGTCAAAACCAAGGCGTGTCCGTAACCGGATCATGGCGGCATCGACCGCAGCCGAGCCGCCATAGGTTCTCGCCTCATGCAGCGTCTCCAGCACCGCCATTGCATCGACAAAAGCGCTGGCCGGCGTCGCGACGTGCCACCATCGTTCATACTTCACGACCGGCAAAGATGCCGCAATGACTGCACCGACCAAGGTGATCCACCACGATACATAGATCCATACCAGAAAAATCGGCATCGCCGCCAATGCGCCATAGACCACGGTATAGGTCGGGAATTTCGTCACGAATACCGCAAACAGACGCTTGGCGATTTCAAACGCCACTGCGGCCACCAAGCCACCCCACGCCGCATCGCGCCAATCGACAAAGCGATTGGGTACCGCCATATAGAGCAGCGTGAAGGCGCCCATGGTCAGCGTCACCGATACCAACGTATAAAACAGCGCACCAACAAAAGGGAGGCTCATGACAACGTCATTGGTTGCGGTAAACACATACGACGTCATCGTCATCGATATGCCGATCAGCAGCGGTCCGAGCGTGACGATCGCCCAATACACCAGCACCCGCTGCATGAATGGCCGGCGCGTTTTGACCCGCCAGATATGATTGAACACGCGGTCGATCATCCCCAGCATCGTCACCGCCGTCACGATCAGCGCGACGGCGCCGACCGCTGACAGGCGCGTCGCCTTCGCCGCGAACTGGCCGAGGTAGCCCAGGATCGTGTTGGCGATCGATTTCGGCATCAGGCTTTGAATGAAATAGGCTTCCAGCGATGCACGGAAAGTATTGAATAATGGAAAAGTCGTAAAGATCGCCAGTGCAATCGTCAGCATCGGTACCAGCGCCAATACCGTGGTAAAGGTGAGGCTGCCTGCCACCTGCGGCAAGCGCTCTTCACCCAGCCGGCGCCGTGCGAAGCGCACCATGTCGTGAATTCTGGGCCAACGAATTTGATGCAAGTCAGATAGATTTGAATGGAATTTTGTCGGAAGCATAGGGTGATGCGGCAGGAGGCGATACGATTAGTGCCAATAAAGCGCTCTATAATACCAAGCATGAATACCCCCACCCTTACTATTCTCGTTTTGTACTATTCCCGGCACGGCTCTACCCGCAAATTGGCGGATTTGATTGTCCAAGGCATCGAAAGCGTACCCGGTTGCGATGCCCGATTGCGCACAGTGCCGGCAGTGTCGACGGTGACGGAAGCAACCGAACCTGAAGTCCCCAAAGAAGGTGCACCCTATGTCGAATTGCATGACCTGGAAGAATGCGCAGGACTGGCGCTGGGCTCGCCTACCCGTTTCGGCAACATGGCTGCACCCATGAAATATTTTTGGGACAGTACGACATCGCAGTGGGTGTCGGGCGTACTGTCCGGCAAACCGGCCTGCGTGTTCACGTCGACCGGCAGCCTGCATGGCGGTCAGGAATCGACCTTGCTCACAATGATGATTCCGCTCCTGCATCACGGCATGATGCTGTTCGGCTTGCCTTATACCGAACCGGCATTGATGACCACGGCCACTGGCGGCTCGCCCTACGGCGCCAGCCATTGGTCGGGGCTGAACGGCAATCACCCGGTATCCGACGACACGCGGCACCTGACCATCGCGCTGGGTCGGCGACTGGCACAAACCACCCGGAAATTGCGAGGCGTCCAATGAAAGACAGGTTTCAAAAAGCGTGTTACGCCGGCAGCGTCGCCAGCTTGCTGGCATTGATTGCGTTGTGCATCGCATGGGAAATATGGCTGGCGCCGTTACGGCCCGGCGGATCATGGATGGCGCTGAAAGTGTTACCGCTGCTGATCCCGTTGCAGGGCGTGCTCAAGCGCGACATTTACACGCTGCAATGGACGTCGATGCTGATTTTGCTGTACTTCATCGAAGGCATCGTGCGCGCCACCAGCGTGACCGGTATCGATGCAGGTCTTTCGTCCCTGTTGGCATGGATCGAAGTCGGACTGGTCTGCGTATTTTTCTTCTGCACCGTCTTTTACCTGCGGCCGTATAAACAAGCTGCGAAAAAGCTGGCGCAACAAGCCATTCAAAAAGCCTCCAACCCGAAATGAGCGATTTTCTCGATCATTGCCGCAACACAGTCGGCTCGACGCAGGTGCTGACCAGTGATACGGATACCGCACCGTATCTGACCGACTGGCGCCGCCGCTTTACCGGCAAAGCGCTGGCCGTCGTCAAGCCCGGCAGCACCGATGAAGTGGCGGCAATCATTCGCTTGTGCAATCAGTTCCGGGTACCGGTCGTGCCGCAAGGAGGAAATACCGGTCTGGTACTCGGCAGCGTGCCGGACCAGAGCGGCAGCGCGATCGTGCTGTGTTTAACCCGTCTGAACCGCATTCGCGCCATTGACACGATGAACAATACAATGACCGTGGAATCGGGCTGCATTTTGGAAAACATCCAGAATGCAGCGGCCGAAGCGGGACGTTTATTCCCCTTGTCGCTGGCAGCACAAGGCAGTTGCACCATCGGCGGCAACCTGTCCACCAATGCCGGCGGCACTGCGGTACTGCGTTATGGAAATGCGCGCGAACTATGCCTCGGCCTCGAAGTAGTCACCGCGCAGGGCGAAGTCTGGAGCGGACTGCGCGGACTGCGCAAGGATAATACGGGCTACGATCTGCGTGATCTCTTCATCGGCGCAGAAGGCACGCTCGGCATCATTACCGCAGCGGTATTGAAGCTGTTCCCGCAGCCCAAGGCGGAATTAACCGCGCTGGCCGCGATGCAGACGCCGGACGACGCATTGAATCTGCTGGCAATCGCACAGGCGCAATGCGGCGCGGCGCTGACCGGCTTCGAATTGATGTCGGATTTTTGTTTGCAGTTGGTTGCCAAACATTTTCCGCACATGCGCCTGCCGTTCCCGCATGGTTATCCGCAATACGTGCTGATGGAAATTTCCGATAGCGAGTCCGAAGAGCACGCAACCGCCATGCTGGAAAATGTCATCACCAGCGGATTGGAACAGGATGCAATCCAGGATGCGATCGTCGCAGCATCGATCGCCCAGTCGAAAGCCTTGTGGAATTTGCGCGAGCATATTCCGCTGGCGCAAGCGGAAGAAGGCAAGAATATCAAGCATGATATTTCGGTGCCGATTTCACGCATCGGAGATTTCATCCGCGCCACCGACATTGTGCTGCAAGATGGCTTTCCTGGATGCAGAATGGTCACCTTCGGCCATCTCGGCGACGGCAATTTGCATTACAACGTGTCGCCGCCCGAGCAGGCATCGGACGAGGCATTCATTGCCCGACAAGCCGACGTCAACCGCGTCGTGCACGATAGCGTGCATCAATTCGGCGGATCGATTTCAGCCGAACACGGGCTGGGAGCATTAAAGCGCGATGAAATTCGCCACTACAAGTCCGACGTTGAAATGCATCTGATGCAAACCATCAAACGCGCTTTCGATCCATTGAACCTGATGAATCCGGGCAAAGTCGTTTAAACAGTTTACACACTCACAGAAAAACAAGCATGCTGCGCATCCTGTCGATCGTATTGCTCCTGTCATTTTCCGCGCCTGCACTGGCAATATACAAATGCCAATCAGGCGAAAAAATCAGCTATAGCGACGTCCCCTGCCCAAGCGGCAAGTTCATCAGTTTGGACGACACGCAGGGCGCCAATGCAGCCGCTGCCGACGCCGCCCGAGCAAGACAGCGAGCGGCGCAAGAAAAAAACGAAGCCGCACGACTTGAAAAAGCCCGGCATCAGCGCGAGGCATCGGACGAGAAAGAGCAACGTCAGGCTGCCAGAGTCGCGGTCGTCAAAAAACAGAAATGCGCGACTCTGGCGCAGCGTCAGAAATGGAGCGAGGAAGACGCTGCCCACGCGGCCGGCAGGTCGGCTGAAAAGACCAAGCGCAAAGCGCGGCGTGCGAAGGAAAAATACGATATGGAATGCAAGGGTGCGTGAATCCGGAATCTGGAAATTGCGTATCGTTGGAAATTCGGCGTCAGGACACCTTCACCACATCCGTAGCCACTCCCTGGTCCAAGTTGCCACCTGATCGCGCCACTCGCGCCGTGAGAAGGTGTGGTTCGCTTGCGGCAAATCGAAGCGCGTCACGCGCGATGATCGCAGTAAAGTTCGCCACTTGCGCGAAGCGTTGGCGAGGTCCGAGAATTCTCTCGCCGTGAAATCGTCGCCGCTTAAAATCAATAGCACCCTCCCCTTGAAGCGGCGAAGTCCGTCGCACATCCGCTCGTGCATAGGCACGAGATTGCGGACTGCGCCGCCTGCTTCAATGGCGGCCGCCTGCTTTTTGTTTCCATTTCCAAGAAAGGCATCACCCATCAGGGTCAGGAAAGATCGGCCCGCCGCGGCATAATTG
>CAMLDH010000291.1 GCA_946478765.1 uncultured Oxalobacteraceae bacterium
CACCGAGATCTACACTCTTTCCCTACACGACGCTCTTCCGATCTCATGGACGTGCTCTTCGTTATCGACCGGTGCGCCGTTCATCTCGTTGCCTCCGGTGCGGATGTCGGCTTGATCTTCCTGCCCAGAATGCAATCCCGCAGTACCATCGCATGGTTATGGATTTCATCATGCGCGGAATAGACGAGCGTGATCGGTCCCTGACGCGCCAATGCGCGCAATTGTTCTAGCTGGTCGGCATGCCGATGCACTTCCTCGGCATAACGTAACTGAAACTCTTGCCAGTGCGCCGGATCGTGTCCGAACCACTTTCGCAGCGCCGCGCTGGGCGCGATATCTTTTGCCCATCGATCCAGTGCCGCATCAATTTTTGTGACGCCGCGCGGCCATAAGCGGTCGACCAATATTCGGATGCCGTCGTCGCTGGCAGCGGGTTCATACACCCGCTTCAGCTTGACATTGCTTGTCTTGATTTTGTTACTCATTGCCGGTGGACCAGGCTGCAATGAACTTTGTCAGCGCGATCAGCAGATGACTGATCAGCGCCGCGTAGACGGATCTTTGCGCGCCTGTGTTCATTTTCCTTACGGGGCTAATCTGTGCACACATCTTTGCAATACCTTGTATTGGTCGTGGGCGGGTTCTTGGGTTCAATTTTTCTACCCATTTTCCCCGTCATTCCCGCGAAGGCGGGAATCCATGGGCCGGCAAATCGAGCACACGCCCTATGGATTCCCGCCTTCGCGGGAATGACGGGTAACTTTTTGAGAAAATTTACCCCAGACACCCGCATGCGAAAACATGTTGCAAACTTGTGTGCATAGAGTAGCCCTGCGGGGATATTGCGGGGATATTGATCTCGCGCCTTCATGGAACCCCGTTGCGCAATCCGGCTTGGCCGTCCTGGCATCACTGCGGTTTGGCAGACGGCGGGAACCAGTTTTCCCATATCTCCTTGGTCGAGGCCTTGATGATGGCGATCGAATCGGCGTCGCCTTTGATCAGCGCCGACAGGTAGGCCTTCGCTTCCTTCATCGAAATATCCGGCGGCAACGGCGGCACATTGGGATCGGTGACCATCTCCAGCAGGCAGGGCCGATCGGCCGACAACGCCTGATCCCAGGCCGGCCCGATGTCTTCCGGGCGATTGACGCGGATGCCGCGCAGGCCGAGCAGATCGGCGTAGCCGGCGTAAGGGAAATCCGGGACTTCCTGCGACGGGATGTAGCGCGGATCGCCTTCCATTGCGCGCTGCTCCCACGTGACCTGGTTCAGGTCGCCGTTGTTCAATACCATCACGACCAGACGCGGATCGCGCCAGGTTTTCCAATGTTTCGCGATCGTGATCAAGCCGTTCAAGCCATTCATTTGCATCGCGCCGTCGCCGACCATCGCGATCACATGGCGCTCCGGGTAGGCGAATTTGGCGGCGATCGCATACGGCACGCCGGGTCCCATCGTCGCCAGTCCGCCCGACAAGCTGGCCATCATGCCGCGCCGCATCTTGATGTCGCGCGCATACCAGTTGGCGGCCGAACCGGAGTCGCAGGTCAGGATGCAATTGTCCGGCAGGCGCGGCGATAATTCCCAGAACACGCGCTGCGGATTGATCGGGGTGGCATCGTTCATGGCACGGCCTTCCAGCACGCGCCACCAGCGCCGCACGTCTTCTTCGATGTCCGCTTGCCAGGCGCGATCGGTCTTGCGTTCCAGCAGCGGGATCAGCGCGCGCAAGGTTTTCTTCGAATCGCCGATCAGGTTGTATTCCATCGGATAGCGCAAGCTGGCCATCTTGCCGTCGATCTCGATTTGCACGCCGCGCGCCTGGCCTTCCTTCGGCAAAAACTCGGAATAGGGGAAGCTCGAACCGACCATCAGCAATGTGTCGCAGGCATTCATCATGTTCCAGCTCGGCCTGGTGCCCAGCAAGCCGATCGCGCCGGTGACGAACGGCAGATCGTCCGGCACTGCCGCTTTGCCGAGCAATGCCTTGGCAATGCCGGCGCCGAGAATATCCGCCGTCTCGATCAGTTCATCGGTCGCATGCAAGGCGCCGGCGCCCGCCAGGATCGCCACTTTTTTCCCGCGATTCAATATGTCTGCCGCCTGCCTCAGCGCATCGTTACTCGGAACGGTGCTGTGCGCGACGGCGCCGATGCCGGAGTGCACGGTGCCGTGTTCGCGCAGCGGCGTTTCGACCGCATCGAGATCCTGCACATCGTTGGGCAGGATGATGCAGGTGACGGTGCGCTGTTCTTGCGCGATCCGCATGGCACGATCGACCAGATGCCGCAACTGGGCCGGCGTCGTTACCATGTGCACATATTCATGCGCGACATCCTTGAACAACGAAATCAAGTCGACTTCCTGTTGATAGTCGCCGCCGATGGCGGCGCGCTTTTGCTGACCGACAATCGCCACTACCGGTTGATGGTCGAGCTTGGCGTCGTACAAACCATTCAATAAATGGATCGCGCCCGGCCCCGACGTCGCAAGGCATACGCCGACTTCTCCGGTGAACTTTGCATGCGCGGTCGCCATGAAGGCGGCGAGTTCTTCATGGCGCGTCTGAATGAATTCGATTGCGTCCTGCCGGCCAAGCGCGCCCATGATGCCGTTGATGCCGTCGCCCGGATAGCCGAAGATGCGCCTGATGTTCCACTGGCCGAGCCGCTGTAGTAAAAAATCCCCCACCGTTGTTGCCATGGCATTACCTCTTGTCCATAAAAGCATTGTCAATCTCTGGGTTTTGCAAAATGCATACCATTTTGGCGTGCGGGATCGCGCTGATTATTGACAGAGACGCCATCGGGACGACGCAATGCTGCGGATGTAAAACCTGCGCTCTCCGTGTAGATACTGCATTCCTGTCATGACGCGCTGCAGACGGCGATCGCGCGGCATGCGATGTGCTTGTTGAATTCATTTCAAGCATGTCATCGCTCATGACCTTGGCTTCGCTGCAATCGACTATATGCATAGAGAAAATTTATCCCCGATTCAATTTCCCGAACATGCGGCCGATGCACTGGCTGCCGAGATTCGGCGCCGCATTCAGGGCGAGGTGCGCTTCGATTCCGGCAGCCGTGCGCTGTATGCGACCGATGCATCCAATTACCGCCAGGCGCCGATCGGCGTCGTGATTCCGCGCAACAAGGAGGATGTGGTCGAGACGATTGCCGCGTGTAAAAAGCATGGCGCGCCGGTGCTGTCGCGCGGCGGCGGCACCAGCCTTGCCGGGCAATGCTGCAATGTCGCGGTCGTGATGGACATGTCGAAGTATTTGAATCGCGTCATCGACATCGATCCGGTTGCCAAAACCGCGCGCGTCGAGCCCGGCGTCGTGCTCGACCATTTGCGCGATGCCGCCGAACGCTTCCATTTGACCTTTGCGCCCGATCCCGCCACGCATACGCATAACACGCTGGGCGGCATGATCGGCAACAATTCCTGCGGTCCGCATTCGGTGATGGCGGGACGCACATCCGACAATATCGTCGAACTGGAGATCGTCACGTATGAAGGCGTGCGCATGCGGGTCGGCGCCACCGATGATGCGCAATTCGCGCGCATCATCGAGGAAGGCGGTCCGCGCGCCGACATCCATGCCCGTCTCAAAACCCTGCGCGATACGTACGCGGATGATATCCGCCGCCGCTTTCCCCGGATTCCGCGTCGTGTATCCGGCTATAACCTGGACGATCTGTTGCCCGAAAACGGCTTTCACGTGGCCCGTGCGCTGGTCGGCTCGGAAGGCACATGCGTGACGATTCTGGAGGCAACGGTGCAACTGGTGGACAGCCCGCCGGTGCGTTCGCTGCTGGTGCTCGGCTATCCGAATATCTGCAGCGCGGCCGATCATGCGGCCGAACTGGTCGAACGGGGCCCGATTGCCTTGGAGGGGATGGACGAGGGTCTGGTCAACGACATGACAATCAGCGGCATCCATCCGGACGATGCCAAGCTGCTGCCGAAGGGAAAAGGGTGGCTGATGCTCGAATTCGGCGGACAGACCCGACAGGAAGCCGATGACAAGGCGCGCAAGCTGATGGCATTTCTGCGCGAACAGAGTGCGCCGCCGTCGATGAAGCTGTTCGATAACGAGGATGAAGAGAAAAGAATATGGGGTGTGCGGGAATCGAGCCTGGGCGCGACTGCCCATGTGCCGCACAAGCGCCTGACGTGGGAAGGCTGGGAAGATTCCGCCGTCCCGCCTGACAAGCTCGGCGATTATTTACGCGCATTCCTGGCGCTGCTGAAGAAATATCATTATCGCGGCGACATCTACGGCCACTTCGGTCAGGGTTGCCTGCACGTGCGCATCGATTACGATTTGCGCACCGCGGAAGGGATACGGCATTTTCACGACTTTGTCAGCGAGGCCGCCGATACGGTGGCGCTGTTTGGCGGGTCGTTGTCAGGCGAACATGGCGACGGCCAGTCGCGTGCGGAATTCCTGCCGAAAATGTTCGGGCCGGACCTGGTGCATGCGTTCGAGCTTTTCAAAGGGATCTGGGACCCCGCATGGAAGATGAACCCCGGCAAGGTCGTGCGCCCGTATCGGCAGACCGAGAACCTGCGGCTCGGCACCGATTACAATCCGCCGCAAGTCGTCACCTTCTTCAAATACCTTGATGACGACGGCGACTTCGGCCGCACCAGTTTGCGTTGCGTCGGCGTGGGCGAATGCCGGCGCAGCAGCAAGGGCACGATGTGCCCGAGTTACCGCGCGACCGGCGAAGAAAAGCATTCGACCCGCGGGCGCGCCCGTCTCTTGTTCGAGATGTTGCACGGCGATGTCATCAAGGGCGGCTGGCGCGAAGACACCGTTGCCGATGCATTGCATCTTTGCCTGTCCTGCAAAGGCTGCAAGGGCGATTGCCCGGTCAGTGTCGACATGGCGACCTATAAGGCGGAATTCCATGCGCATTACTACAAGGGACGATTGCGCCCGCGCAGTGCATACGCATTCGGCTGGATCGATCGCTGGGCCAGGCTGGCGTCGCATATGCCGGGCGTGGTCAACTTTCTGACGCAAACGCCGGGCTTTTCCCATCTCGCCAAAGCCGTCGCCGGTGTGGCGCCGCAGCGGCGGATTCCGGCGTTTGCCGCAACCTCGTTCAAGCAATGGTTTGCGCAGCGCCCGGTGCGCAACGCCGGCAGTGCGCAGGTCATGCTGTGGCCCGACACGTTCAACAATTATTTTCAGCCGCAG
>CAMLDH010000292.1 GCA_946478765.1 uncultured Oxalobacteraceae bacterium
CGCTTGCTTATAACGCTGCATTGCGCACGTTATTGCACGCATCGCTTTTCCCTGGAGTCGCAACATGGCTGAGAGGGAAAAATGATTATTTTCTTTTCTGGTACGTCCTTTCTTGATCTGGATTCCGGATAGCAAAAAGCGTGCGATGCAGCGGAACGGGCATTTGCAAGCGGGTCTACGATTCATTTCTTCAATTGAGCGGAGGGTAGTGATATGCAGTCACAAATTTCTGATTGGGGGCAAGCAATGATGGCGTCGCTCGCTAGTGCGCTTGCTTTATTTTTTAACGCGATCCCGAAAATAATCGCCTTTGGCATCATCCTTGTCATCGGGTGGCTGATTGCATCGTTGATCGCAAGAGGGATCGTTGCGCTGCTGCACATGGTGCGCTTCAATGAGCTTGCCACGCGTTCCGGGTTTTCCGATTTCGTGCAAAAAATGGGAACGCAAAGCGATGCCTCCGGCCTGATTGCGACCGTCGTGAAATGGTTTATCCAATTGATCGTATTGGTGGTGGCGTTCGATGCGCTGGGTCTGCCGGCGGTGTCTGACGTGCTGCGGCAATTGCTGCTGTGGCTGCCGAACCTGATCGTGGCCCTCGTGGTATTGATGATCGGCGGACTGGCTGCCAATGCATTGGCGCGTATCGTGCGCGGCGCGACGGACGAGGCCGGATTCGATAATCCGGATTTGCTCTCGAAAATCGCCGCCATCGCCGTATGGGCCTTTGCGATCGTGATTGCGGTGAATCAAATCGGCGTCGCGACCACCCTGGTCAATACGCTGTTCATGGCCGTCGTCGGCGCGCTGGCATTGGCATTCGGCTTGGCGTTCGGTTTGGGCGGGCGCGAGACGGCGGGCGAGATCTTGCGTAACTGGCATCGCAAGCTGAGGGAAAGGTCGGCGCAGATCGAGCACGCCGCCGACCGCGCAAGCGACATGACGAAGAGTAAAACGGACGTGTTGACAGGCAAGCCGCGGCTATAAGGTAATGCGCATTATCCCGGTTCAGCAGGCGGCTTTTCGGACCAGCGACATTCTCACGCAGCAGGTTTGCGATCGTTGAGAATGTTTCTGAACGTCAGATTGATCCGCCTGCCCTTGGATTGACGCGCCTTGCCGATGCCATGCAGCCAGAATTGTTGCGTGGCGCCAGCCATGATCAGCAGGCTGCCATCGGTTAAATCGATCGCAAGCGGCTTTTGTTCACGTCGGGTCTTGTGCCTGAATTTGAAGGTGCGGGTTTCGCCCAGACTGAGCGATGCAATCACAGGTGCGGTGCCCAACTCGCGCTCATCGTCGCTGTGCCAGCCCATGCTGTCGTGTTCGTTGCGATACAGATTGAGCAACACGCTATTGAAACGGGTACCCGTCACGGCTTCGATATCGCACCTGATTTTCTGCAAGAGGGGCGTCCATGGCTGCGGGAGCAGGGTAATGCCCGAATAGGAATAATCGGCGCCCGGATCGCCATGCCATGCGGTGAGCCGGGGTTGCCAGTGTTGCCGGCCCCATAAGGTTATTTTTTCCTGGCGCCATGCGGTTTCCTCCAGCAACGCAGCCAGGTATTGCCGTGACAATGGCGGGACGTAGAAATGGCGCATGAACCTGACATCTGCGTCGGGCATGGCGCGTGTTTCGAAGCCGCCGGAAGCGCCGAACAGGTCAAGGGTGTCGTTCATGGCCGCTGCGAATCAAGGACGCATCGCGTGGACTACTCAGCAACTACCTTGATGCGGATATCGTCCAGACTGACCACTTGTCCGGCGCGAATCTTGCAGGTTTTGCGCAGCTCGACTTTGCCGTCGACCATGACATCGCCGCTTGCGACCAGCATTTTTCCGGCGCCGCCGCTATCGCATATGCCGACCAGTTTCAGCAATTGGTTCAGTTCGACAAATTCGCCGTTCAGGCTGAAGTTAAGTTGTTGCATGGGGAACCTGAGTGATTGAGTGGGGGGCAGCAAGCGCGCCAGCAGCGCGTGATTGAAGCGCGCATCCAGCGGACAGGCGGAATTTTATCAGTACCTGATGGCGCTAAAGGCAGGCGCACGCATTTGAATTCGACAACAAAACATCACTGGGATGTGCACAAGAGGCAGCGTGCCGGACGCTTTGCACTTTTTACCGCGCTTTGATTTTCGTTAAATCGCTTGAAAGCGCTGCGCATAAACTGGGTTCCTCAAGCGCGTTCCGGTGTCCGCAAGACGAAGATTTCACGTTCTTGCTTCAAGAGATATTCCGATCGGCCTCGAAAACCGAAGTGGAAAGGGATCACCATGCGAGAAATCATTCAAGCACACCCGGCTGACGCTCGGTTACGCAAAAGTACTCTCGCGTTTCGTCGTTTGCTGGACAAATTGCCGATCGCTGCCTATCTGTGCGATGCCGATGGCTTGATTACTTATTTCAATCTGCATGCGGCAGCGTTGTGGGGGCGGGAGCCCAGGCTGCACGATGCACGCGATCGCTTTTGCGGTTCGTTCCGGCTGTTCGCGCCGGACGGTGCGCTCATCCCGCATGAGCAATGCTGGATGGCGCTGGCATTGCGGAACGCGAAGGAATACAACGGGCATGAAATCATTATCGAACGTGCGGATGGCAGCCGCTGGACCGCATTGGCGCATGCCAACCCGCTTTTTGATGAAAGCGGAAACGTGTGCGGCGCGGTCAATGTGCTGATCGACATCACGGAACGCAAGCGCGCCGAAGACGCCTTGCGCGAGGCTGACCGCAACAAGAACGATTTCATGGCGATGCTGGCGCACGAACTGCGCAACCCGCTGGCGCCGATCCGCAACGGCCTGCATATCATGCAACTGGCCGGCAACGATGCGGCGATGGAGCTCGAAGCACGCTGCATGATGGAGCGCCAGATCGGCCATATGGCGCGCTTGATCGACGACTTGCTCGATGTGTCGCGTATCACCAAAGGCAAGATAGAATTGCGCAAAGAGCGCCTGGATCTTGCGACGGTCGTGCAGGATGCGGCGGACGCGATTCGCCCGCTGATCGACGCGTCCGGACTGGCGCTCGATATTGCACTCCCGCCGAAACCGATCGTGGTCCACGCCGACCGCACCCGGCTGGCGCAGGTCTTTTCCAACCTGCTCAACAATAGCGCGAAGTACACCGATCCCGGCGGGCACGTGTGGTTGAGCCTTGAACGTATGGGTACCGATGCGGTCGTGCGAGTGAAGGACGACGGCATGGGTATACCGGCCGCTATCCTGCCCCGGATTTTTGAAATGTTCACGCAAGCGGATCGCTCGCTGGAGCGCTCGCGCAGCGGCTTGGGGATCGGGCTCAGTCTGGTGCAAGGCTTGGTCGAGATGCATGGCGGAACGGTGGAAGCCCGCAGCAACGGCCCGGGAACCGGCAGCGAATTCATCGTTCGCCTGTCGGTTGCCGTGGCCGCAGCGCGCGAACCGCAACAGAGCGCAGACCACGGCGAAGACGATACGCAAGCGTTTTCCAGGTTCCGGATTCTGGTGGTCGACGACAACAAGGACTCGGCGATCAGTCTGGCAATGATGTTGAAGATCATGGGGCACGAGACGCGCTGTGCGCACGACGGCATTGAAGCGATTGAACTGGCAACCGGATTCCGGCCCGACGTCGTCCTGCTCGACATTGGATTGCCGCGCTTGAACGGGTATGAAACCTGCCGCCGCATGCGCCAGCAGGCGTGGGGCGCACGCGCGGTCCTGATTGCATTGACCGGCTGGGGACACGACGAGGACAAACGGTGTTCGAGAGAGGCCGGATTTAATTTTCACATGGTCAAGCCGGTCGATCCAGCGGCGCTTGAGAAGCTGCTTTCCGGATTATTGCTGACGCCAGCCTGAATGCCCGTGCAGATTGGATTGACTAATCGCGTCTTTTTCCGCCTGGCGCCTTGCAGGGCGCGTCTGCGCCGGGCGGCGATCCGCTTGCAAGCGCAGAGCGTTGCGCAGGCGTGGAGCAGCGCTCCACGAATTCCCTGCTTTACCATGCCATTCGGAACTCCTGCTGCCCCCTTGCCAGACGAAAAAATCCCTCGATTTCTTTTCCGCCGATTCAACTTGACTGACTCCAAGTGACCCACTAGTTAAACTCTATTTTCACCGCCCGATTGTTTTCCTGTGCTGCGGTAAGGGCCGCGGCTCCCCCATTGCCAATATCGTTCTCAGTAAGATCCAGGTTGGTCACTTTAGATTGAGGAAGTACTTCGGCGATAGCTATGGCTCCCTCGTCGCCAATGCGGTTGAAGCACAAATCCAGGTTGGTCACTCCAGATTGGGGGAGCTCTTTGGCGATGGCCTTGGCCCCTCCATTGCGAATCCTATTGTGTTGTAAATCCAGCGTGGTCACTTTGGATCGGGGAAGCTCGTTGGCGATGGCCTCGGCTCCCCTGGGACCAATGCTGTTGTAGGACAAATCCAAGTGATCCACCATGGATTGGGAAAGTGCTGCAGCGATGGCCGTGGCTCCCGCACTAGTAATGCGGTTGTCGCTCAAACTCAGGTTAGTTACTTTAGATTGGGGAAGTGCTGCAGCGATGGCTGTGGCTCCCTCTGAACGAATCTTGTTGCGATCCAAATTCAGATTGATCACTTCGGACTGTGGCAGTGCTGTAGCGATGGCTGTGGCTCCCTCCTCGCCAATCTCGTTGCCGAACAAATTCAGGTCGCTTACTGTGGATTGGGGAAGTGCCGCGGCGATGGCCGCGGCTCCTTCATCGCCAATATTGTTGTCATACAACTGCAGGTTGGTTACTTTGGATTGGGGAAGTTCTGCGGCGATGGCGGCGGCTCCTTCATCGCCAATCGCGTTGCTGCCCAAATTCAGGTGGATCACTTCGGACTGTGGCAGTGCTGTAGCGATGGCTGTGGCTCCCTCCTCGCCAATCTCGTTGTCATACAAATTCAGGTTGCTTACTGTGGATTGGGGAAGCGCCGCGGCGATGGCCGCAGCTCCTTCATCGCCAATCTTGTTGTCCTCCAAAATCAGATTGGTTACTTCGGATTGAGGAAGTGCTGTGGCGATGGCTGTGGCTCCCTTCACGCCAATAGTGTTGCGGCTCAAATTCAGGTTGGTTATTTGGGATTGGGGAAGTGCCGTAGCGATGGCCGCGGCTCCTTCATCGCCAATCTTGTTGCCGCTCAAATTCAGGTTGGTTACTTTGGATT
>CAMLDH010000293.1 GCA_946478765.1 uncultured Oxalobacteraceae bacterium
GCATTACATTGCCTTGCTCATGCCGAAACCCGGGTTATTCGAGGTCGCCTTAAGTTTCATTAACCTTCTCCAAAAATCAATTTATAGATTAAATCCCGGATGGGAAACCACCATAAAGGAGGCAGTCAAGACTAAGGATTTCCCTAGCAGCATGCATAGCCTAATTCTGTTTGCAAATGAAAACAGTCCGGCTTGGACGATTGTACCTTCTGCGAAAACAGAATCTTGATCTCGCTTCCGTACATAAAAACCGTACTTTCGCAAACAACCGGCAGGTTAAATGTAAAATAATTAAACTGGTTTGTAAAGTGATTTTGAACAAATTTTTGAGTTGTTATAATTAGATAGAATGCCTCGAGATTGAATTCGTGAGATTCTCTCGCAAATCATGAAATTACCTGGCGATCTGATTGCGAAAACTTTATAATATTTGCATGCATTCCGATCGATAATCCACTTCCGAAATCGCTGGTTCGGCATTGGGATTGGCCGCGCGGGAACTGAGCGTTTTGATCGACGTGCAAGAGCGCGAAATCATCCGTTTGCGCTGCTAATTAGCGTGGTTCTATTGGCAGATCTTTGGGTAGAAGAGCGAGCGCCTGATGCCTGAACCATGAGGTCTCAAGGGCACGCTGGGCGAGGTGTTCGACGTCGTTCCCGAAGACATGGCGCCCACCAAAAAGACCAGGATTGTGGAGCATGAGCGCGCATCCGGGAACAGAAATAAAAATCTTATTGATGGCAACGATGACGCGGCCCTGTTCCTTGACGAGTCGAAGGTGCCGGTCGAGGTCATTGACGTTGCCAATGACGAAGGAGCAGGACTGGACCGAGCGGACTTTGAGGTAATCAGCGAAAACGATTACTTTGTGGAGGTGCTACAACGTGTCGGCCAGCGTCCGGCGTCCTTGGTGCGTCAGCTCACGCCTCGGATTTGGAAGGAGATGTTTGCTGCCAATCCACTACGGTCGCATCTGCGTGACCTCGGCGGACGACGCACATACGTCGCCGCATGATCGCTTACATGTAGGGGCCGTTTTTTATGCAGACTCCGCCGACGAAGGCCGGGCCGGGCCGTTTGCTCGTCGTCCCGGAAGGAAACCCATGCATTCCGGGTGGTACTATCATCACCCGTTCACTATCTTCTGCAGGCATGATTATCGATATCGAACAGAAGCAGCCCCGCACTACTGGCCCTGCAGCCACCACCCGAACGCGTAGTCCACATTACTTCCCCGAGATCGATGGCATCCGCGCCATCGCCGTCCTGATGGTCTTGTTTTGCCACGCCAGGCTCACCGGATTCATCGGCGGCTTTGTCGGCGTCGACCTTTTTTCGTGATCTCGGGCTATGTTGTGACACTTGGGATCAGCCGTCAACAAGAGGCCGATCAGTTCACGCTGTCCAATTTCTATGCGCGCCGCCTGAGACGCCTGCTCCCGCCCTTGCACACGGTGGCGCTCGCGACGCTCGCGTTCTGCCTGCTGTTCAGTTTCCCCGAAAATACCTTCAAGCTGATCAAGAACCTAGGTTTCCTAATTCTGTTCGGCTCGAATATCTACCTGTCCAGACAGACCGGTTATTTTGACCTGGAAAGCACCAAGCAGCCCCTGCTGCATACTTGGTCGCTGTCGGTCGAAGAGCAGTTCTATTTGCTGTTGCCACTCTGTCTGGTGTTCCTGCGCCGCTTCCAGCCGAGGACGCGAGCGATCGCCCTGTGCGGCGCCTTGCTGCTGGCGCTGTCCTATTCGGTGATGCATACCGCCAAGGTCGGACCGGGCGGCTATTATTTCCTGCCGGCCCGACTGTTCGAATTCCTGTGTGGCGTGGTACTGGCCCTGGCCATCGACCGCCTCGCTGCGCTACCGCGTTACCTTGCCGATCTGCTACTCATGCTGGGCATTGCGGTCGTCTGGTACTGCAGCCTGCGCTATGGGCCGCAGACCCTGATGCCGGGCGCGAATGCCATCCTACCCTGCTTGGCCGCCGTGCTGCTAATCGTTGGCGGACGCTATGCCGGCGTGCTGCGCCCGGTCCTGTCCAACCGGCCGCTGCGTTACCTGGGCCGCATCTCTTATCCGCTGTATCTCTGGCATTGGCCGCTAATTTTCGCCTGCAACCGCCTAGGGTTCGGCGACAGCGCCGGGATGTGCCTGGCCCTGGGCCTGTCGGCCGTGTTAGCGGCGCTGACCCACCGCTGGATCGAGCAGCCGTGGCGAGCCCGCAGCGAGTGGCCGCGCCGTACCTGGGTGTGCTTATGGTTGCTGCCGTTCCTGTTCGTGCTCGGCTTGTACGTGCTGGCCAAGAAGACCGATCAGCTGTCCGTGTTCTATCCGCAAGCGTATCGGGCCGATTATGCCGATGCCGGCCAGTCCGTATTCGACCATCCACGCGCCGATCGTTGCTGGAACAAGGTTCCTGTATCGCCGGCGGCAGAGTGCATGCTGGGGGCTCCCGGTGCCCCAACGAAAGCTGTCCTGTGGGGAGACAGCCATGCCTATCACCAAATCGGTTTCGTCGATGCGATCGGCAAGGCTAGGAACATCGCCATCCATGACATGGCCTTTACGATGTGTGCGCCCGTCGGGAACAGTCCGGAACGCGCTGGCGATCCGGGCTACCAGCGGCATGCGGAGGAATGCCGCGCTCATGATACCGAAGTGATGAAACATATCCTGAACAATCCGGAGATCAAGCTCGTCTTCATGTCGGCAGTTTGGGATATCTATGGCGGCAGCCCTGATGGCACGAGCCCCGGGCTGCACGGTTATCGCGTCGGCCAGTTCGAAGCGGAACTGGCGGCCACGATTGCCCAGCTTAATGCGGCAGGTAAGCGCGTAATCATGCTCGACGATATTCCGATCCTGCCCGAAGGACTGGAAAACTGCGCTTCCGACCGCCTTTATCTGCTTGGTATGGCAAAGCGCGATTGCAGCTACAGTCGTGCCGTCGGGGAGCAAAACCACCAGGCAGCCGCACAGCTTCTTTCTCGAATCATCCAGGCACGCCCAGGCACGGCTGTCATCAACACCTATGACGTGTTTTGCGACCAAGCGCGTTGCCATTCCGAGATCGACGGTGTCCCGCTATACAAACACGACGACCGTGGCCACCTGAGCGCTGGCGGCTCGCGTATTTTCTACCAACTCTATATGCGCAAGCATCCGGAGCAGCTGGACAGGATATTCAGGCCCGAATGAGGGTATTAGAAATAATGTCAAGATATTTTGTTCGGCAACCACGATGACACGACCAAGCATCCGCGCCGAGGTCCTCGGTACAGTATCTTATGGTTCGGTGTTGAGTTCGTTCACATGTCAGCACCTCTTGCTTCTGGTACCGGATATGTGTCGAGATGTTAGATCAGACGTTTCGGTCACGTTGTAGATCACGCATTCAAACCAAAAGTTGAGCCGCGATAGGCTCGCCGTATTGCGGTCCTACGGCGAACTTTGAGTCATAGCTTTATACACAAGTCGTCAGTCCGATTCTCCCCATAGCGCACGCAGTGTCTGAGCAGCAGTCTGGACCTTGTCGAGTCCGCGCCAGATCGTCTTGGCGCCCGGTTCACCATCCCCTTTACGGGCAAGGAAGCCGCCGAGTTGTGCGATCAGGCGCACCACCTCGTTGACGGTGGGTGTTTTGGCTGGGAGTTTCTTTTTCGCCAGAAGGCGGGCGCCATGGATTTCATCGTCATCAAAGAACAATGTGGCATCCAGGTCCGGGCACGTTCGTCCTTTACGCATCAGGTAGGTGACGCGCCAGGCGACGACCATGAACAACGCCAGCGCACGCTCCAGACGGTCAATGGCACCCAACTGCAGCGTTTCGACCTCGCAGCCGTTCTTGATGACGTGGAAAAAAAATTTCGATTTCCCACCGTGCGCGGTACCAATTGATCAGTTCGGCTGCCTGCTCATGCGTGGTGACGTCCCGGTTCGTCAACAGCCGCCACTCGACGGCCTTGGTACCGGCGGGCACGTTCACTTCACGCGCCACCACGCAGGTCACACTCAGACGGCCGCCCTTGCCATTGCCGATCTCCATCCGGCGCGCCCACAACTGCTGACGCACCTTGCGGGTTGGCCGGTTCTCGCGTGCGCCCAACGTGAACTCGATCTCGCCCAGCGGCGCTTCGCCCGTCGTCGTGGCCCACAGCTTGGCGCCTTCGCCACCCGACAGACAGCGGTCATGTTTGGCGCGTACCAGCCAGTCGGCCGGGGTGCCCAGTTCGTCTGCGCGGCGCATCATTTCCACCATGTCGGCTTCGCGGTCGGCCAGATACACCAAGCGCGTACCGGGCATGTCGGCCGCCATTTCAGCCACCCGCTCGTAGCCTTCGACCCAGCGCGTGCTTTCCTTCTGCCCAGGTCGCACGCCATCGGCGCCGCGCCGCTCGCGCGCCCACATCCAGGCATCGAGCACGCCCAGCGGCTCTCGCTCGACCGTCACCGCATAGGTCGGGTGCAGATACATACCACGCCGGGCCTCATAGTTCAGCGGGCCCAGCCCGGCAATCTCCTGGCCGTTGAAGTCCAGTTCCGTCGTGTCCTGGATGCACAGCACTACCGACTGCGAACGCATCCGCTCCTGCGTGCGCGCCCAGTGGGGCGTCAGGATGCCCTCCCACGCCACGTCCTCGTTGCGCAGGAAGCGGTACGCCGCCATCGTCTCACTCCAGCTATCGCATGCATCAGGAATGCTGGCCGCCGGGCTCTCCGCAAGTCGCTCTATCAATTTCTTCGCTCTCCTGTCCAGGCGGGCGTCGCCCAGATCAAGCCCAGCAAATTCGTGCTCCGTCCACTGCTGCGCTACCTTCACCATGCATCCGCCCAAAAGATGAGAGTAAACGCGATCCGGCGGAAGTTTACAAGGTCGGGGTGTAAGTCATTGAACGTAAACGGCTTTTCCAGATGTGTATAACGCTATGGAATATACGGCCAAGATAAGCAGCATCCGCCATCGGAAAGATCACGTCGCTGGCGCCCCATACCATCCGCACCGGCACCGTGCTGCGTTTGAGCGCCGCCTCGATGCCCGCCAGCGGATTCGGCGCGAGCGCGTTGTGGAATGCGTGGTACTGCCTGCGCCGCAACGGCGTGCTCACCATCGGTGCCACGTAGTAGTCGATGA
>CAMLDH010000294.1 GCA_946478765.1 uncultured Oxalobacteraceae bacterium
CGAGCACGTCCAGGTTGGGGGCGACGCTCACCATGCTGGTCTTGAGGAAAGCGACGTCGAGCCGGTGAATGCCCTGCACCACGTCGGATAGGGTGTGCGCAGCCTTTTGTTCCGTCAGGAACAGCAGCGCATCGCCGAACTGCAAGTTCAGATCGAACAAGGCAACCTTGCAATCGCCTTGCGCCGAGAGCGCATAGGCGAGGTTGGCGGCGAGGAAGGTTGCGCCGCTGCCGCCCTTGCACGGAACGAAGGCCAGCACCGTGGCGTTGGCGGTCGCGGCGGCCGTGGCGTTCGATGCCTTGGCCTTGACGCGTTCGATCGCGGTATTCAACGAGAACTGGTCGATGGGCGAATTGAGCACTTCGCGCACGCCCAGCTGCATTGCCCGAATCAGGAATTCCGGCGATTGGCGCTTGCACAGAACAAGCATGGCTATGCGCGGATGCAAGAGGCTGATTTCTTCCAGCGGCGCCAGTTCGGCAGCATCCTCGCCGCTGCAATCGACAATCAGGATATCGGCGGCCAGGCTCTTGGCGAGCCCCTCCGCGCGCTGCAGAGACTCCTCGATGAATACGAAGTGGCCGTCTGGCGCCGACCTTTGTAAAGCGCGTTCGATCTTTTGAAGATGCTGTCTGTCCGGCGACAAGGCCGTGATACGCAAATCGCTCATACTGTCCTCTGCATAACCTGGTTGTTGTTCATTCGCTTTTTTAATCCGATGCCGTTTCCGGCATCCCTTCCCTTAGCGTGCCTGGCCCGTGCCGATCCCGAAGCTGCCTTGGGCCGGCGGTGCGCTGTACGACTTGGCGTGGTGGCGGATCACCTCGTGTGCCGCAATCCCGTCAAATGGCGGATTGGCGGGATTGGCGGATGCATCGGGATTCACTGTTTGGAGTGCCTGCAACGCATGCAAGCTGTTGCCGAACGTGTTATCCAGACGAGGTGACAGCGGGGTGCAGCCGCCTAGCGCATACAGCGCGGCGAGGACGGTGAGAACAGTGTGTGCTGGTGTGGTTTTCATGATTCCTCCTATTACTTGAGTTCAAAACCGGTCGCAGGCAGTGCCGGCGGTGGCGCTTTGCCTTCCATCCGTCCTTCCAGGAAGAACTCGGAACGTGTCGGCTCGACGAAGCTGTCCGTGGGCAGCGGATAGTTTGGCGGCAAGGGCTTGACGAGACGCGGTGTGACAATGAACACCAGCTCGGTCTTGTCGCTCTGGAAGTCATTGCTGCGGAACAGACTGCCCAGCACCGGCAACTCGCCGAGCACCGGCAGCGCCTTGATGTTCTGGGTCACGTTGTATTTGATCAGCCCGCCGATGGCGAAGCTCTGGCCGTCGAACAGTTGCACCGTGGTGGCGGCGCGGCGCGTCGTGATGAGCGGCAGGACTGCACTGCCGCCGGTGCCGGAGGATGAGATGCCGACGCCTTCGCGCGACAGCTCCGAGACTTCCGGCGCGACGTGCAGATTGATGCGTCCGCCGTCGAGCACGGTCGGCGTGAAGCGCAGTCCGACACCGAATTCCTTTTCCTCGAGCGTGACCTTGCCGTTCGCGTCCTGGCCGACGGGAATGAAGATGCGGCCGCCTGCGAGGAAACTGCCTTCCTGCCCGCTGATGGCCATCACAGTCGGTTCGGCGAGGACCTTCACCAATCCATTGCGGGTCTCCGCGTCAAGGTGCAGGAAGTCGCTGCCGCCGCTCTTGTCCAGGCTCAGCTTGCCATTGCCGCCGGAGGAAAAATTCGATAACAGGCCAAGCATCCAGCCGCCCCGTGCGGTGGTGGAGATATTCATGCCGAGCTTATCGAGCAGCGATTTCGAGATCTCCGCCACCTTCACTTCAAGCATGACTTGCTGCGGCGCGCTTACGGAGAGCATGTTGACGATGCGCTCTTGCGGCGCTCCCGTGCCCCCCGCAATCCCGGCGTTCTTGCGAACGAATGCATTCGCGATGCTGAGAATCCGGTCGACCGCCGTAGCGTCTGCCACGGTTCCGCTGATAACCAGGGAGTCGGCCGCAGCGCTCACTTTGATGTTCTTCGCCTCCGGCATCAGTTCCAGCAGGCTGTTCTGGACGGCGGCGGTGTCGACACCAACGCTGATCTCGATCATTGCGCAGCGCCCCTCCTTGTTCTGGAACATCAGATTGGTGGAGCCGACTTTTTTGCCGAAGGCGAAAAACATGTTGCGCGGTGTGGCCGACGTCATCGGCTCGACCTGCACAATGTCCGGATCGCCCACCGAGCGCAACCAGGCGGGTGCGGGCAGTTTCAACTGCGGCAGGTCGAGCATGTGCGACTTGCCCTGCGCAACCCTGATATTGGCGCTCGTTGCGATTTCGCCGGAGCAGACCGGCACCGCGACAGCTGCTGGTTTTGCCGTGGCCGCGTTCTTGCCAGGCGCCGCCAGCGCATCGACCGGTGCGGCATGGATGCTGGTGGCAGCGGCCAATCCTGCAGCCAAGGTCCACCACTGTGCTGCTTTTCTTGTGGGTTTTTCCCTGCTTGCCTGTTTGCGATTCTTGCTCATCATCTTTCCCCTGGTTATAAAACGCTTGGTTGTCGTATCAGTAGCATTGGGTAATCGGGCCTGCCCCGGTCATCACTTGCTCGCAATGTTGTTCCTGAGCGGCAGGGCGGGCGTTCGCAGCAGCAGCGGACTTGGCAGGCTTGGCAGGCTTGGCGGGCTTGTGTGCGGCTGGCGCGGACGCGGCGGGTGCCGCAGCTGCTGCCGGTTTGACGCCGGCGGCAGAGAGCAGCGTGTCCTTGGTCGCGCCGGAGGTTTCCGCCGGCTTGAGATCGACTTGATTGCGCAGCACCAGCGACAACTGTCCGACGCTTCGTGCCAAATCAAGCTTTTCCGCTTGCTCTGGCGTCACTTCCAACGTGACCGCGTTCACCACCTTGGGCTTGGTATCGTTCTGGCCGGATTCCTGCGCGATAGCCAGCACCAGGATGCGTTCAAGCACCAGCTTGGAAATGCTCTGGTCGCGGTTGTCCGGTTTCACAGAATTGTCCTGCGTGCTGACGAGGATGTCGACATAGTTGCCGGGCAGAGCAAAGCCGGCGACGCCGACCACGTCGTTTACGCGAACCGTCATTGCGCGTTTTCCTTCCGCCACCACGGCGGACAAGCCGCCGCTTGCGCCCGGAAGCGCGAGCTTGGCTCCCGACACCGGTTCGCCACGCTGCAGGGCAACCCGTGTGACACGCGTGTCAAGTTCCTGGATATTGGTAAATGCCCCGGCCGGGACGCTGTCGGCAGGCCAGTCGGCCAGGCGAATCAGCTCCGGCGTCAGCCGCGTTCCGAGGTTAATGTCGGCGCCGGCGACGACAATTTTGCGCACCTTGAGATTGGCCTGCCCGGTGATCCAGTGCGAGGCCAGGACCACCGCGACGATTGCAGCGGCGCACGACGCGCCGACCATTAAAGCTGTTCTTGAACCCTTCATATTTCTCTCCTGGTCTTTGTCAACACAATCTGGAAACCACCTGGCCTAAGCCGTTGCTGTACTGCTCTTTCAATTTCTCTATCAACCATTCATGGAAGGTCGATGTTCATGTATTTCAACACTGCCCACGCCATCGTTCCTCCAGCAATCGCCACTGCATATGGAAGCTTGCCCGCCGAAACGACTGCGGCATCGACGGTTGGCACTTCTTTCAACGCCAGCTTGAAAAAGCTCGCCAGCAGCATCGTTTGCAGATTGACGAGGAGCCGCCGCAGGCTGCCGTTCCGCAGCACTACCGCCAGCGCCATCACGCCGCCGACGAGGAAGGTCGCCACCACCACCCGCACTACCGCATGCGGCCCGAGAAACGCACCCACCATGGCCATCAGCTTTACGTCCCCGGCGCCCATCGCCCGCAGCATATAGAACGGCAGCATGAGCCCCAGTCCCGCCATGAATCCACCTGCCGCGCCCCAGA
Organism: uncultured Oxalobacteraceae bacterium; assembly: GCA_946478765.1. Next base: position 3,930 of record CAMLDH010000294.1, read on the forward strand.
AACCCAAGCCGCCGGGCAGTTGGCTCCCAAAACCGTTCCCCTCCGGCAGAATGCTGTTGCATGCGATTCCCACGCAGGAACCGGCGAGCACCAGGCAATTCGAAATCCGGCGTTGCCCGATGTCGCTCCGCACCGCGCCAAGAAGAAACATGCCTAACGCGAAGAGGACGGGCGCTGCAACGATCGATGGGGTCAGATGGTCCATTATTCAGTTCCGCTTCAGTCGTAAATGTGGGTTGTGGTAAAGCTAGCTAGCCGCGTATCGCCCCGTTTGCACGGGGCGATACCTTCTCAACCAACCAAGCGCCTCAGGTCGGGCATGCCGCCGGCTTGCCGCCAAGAGTGGTTGCGATAGAGCGGAACGTCTCGCAGACAGATTTGCCGACGGACGTTACGGCGACCACCATCACAACAGCAATCAGCGCAGCCAGCAGACCATACTCGACCGCCGTAGCGCCATCTTCGTCACGAATAAAGCGTTTGATTTCAGAAAAAATTTTTGCGTACATGGCTTTCTCCTTAAAAATGAAATTAACATCGCTATCACATCCCGCCAGTTCCCCCTGCGCGGAAGCAATCGCAAGGAGTTGCACTTGAATGCCCGGGCTCCTTTATCGCACTGCTTCGTGAGCACTGCGCTTGATCCGGGGCACGGCACGTGGTTCCAATTGATTACTTGGTTATGTGTGGTAACCGCTTTGCAGGAGTTCCTTTAAGGCTATGCTGAACAAGCACCATTTTTCTCAAAAATCCTCACCGCGCCATGCGGGTTTTTGGGTAGGAAAATGACTTATTCAGCGTAGCCTTAACAGCGTTTTTCTTGAGGAGGGTGTGTGGAGGGTGTTGCTGCCCCGGCTGCGCGACCCCTGAGCCAGTTCATGACATCCTCTGGCATTCATGCTGGTTCCCGCGGTGTGCGGTGCACAATTTCCTGATAAATCAATGGCTTGCTTTCAGGATGTGCTGACACGCACGCTCGACAGCGCGCAGGGCGGCTATCGGACAGCAGCGTGGTATTCCATTGCAGCGGCGCACTGCGTTCCGCGGAACTGCAACCCGCGATACAGCTCGGCGCATCCGTTGCCAGCAT
>CAMLDH010000295.1 GCA_946478765.1 uncultured Oxalobacteraceae bacterium
CTCGTCAGGCAGAAAACCATGAGTGTGGCAAACGGCAGCTTGTCATTCCATGCCCTGGCAGTACCAACGAAGTTTGAATGCGTTTATTCAGAGGACTTTTACAATGGGCAGGCGCAAGGTCAGACGGGTACCGGGATTGCCTGACTCCAGCTTTACCTCAGCGCCAATGGACGCCGCCCTGCGCATTTGATTGCGCAGCCCTTTGCCATCCTTGTCCAGCCCTTCATCTACCGAAAAACCCAGGCCATCGTCGGTAATGATGACCAGTACGGTATCGGACTCGACGCAGGTGGCCACGCGAATTTCCGTCGCTGCAGCATGTTTGACAATATTGGCAAACGCTTCCTGCAAGATGCGCAGAATATGCAAGGCGTTGCGGGGATCGATCCATTCCATCACCGGCACATTTTCCACCTCCCAACGCAACTTGATGCCGGCACTTTCAAGCCGTGGCCCCAGACGGAATCTCAAGGTAGCCAACAGCAGCAGCAGATCGGCCTGTATCGGCTCCATCGAGTCGATCGTCAGTTTGAGATCGTCGATACAATTTTTGAGCACGTCCGCGACCATCGCGGTATCGATGTGGCCACGCTCCACGGCCAGCAACGCAGTGAGTAGCGAAGAACCCATGCCATCGTGCATATCCTGCGTCAGACGCTGGCGCTCGTCACTAAGCGTTTGGCGGTGCGCGATTTCGCGCAACCGTTGGTGGCTTTCCTCCAGCAAACATCGTTGCCGCACGACTTTTGCGTGGTTACGCACACGCAAACGTACTAACGCAGCATGGAATGGCTTAGTGATGTAGTCGTCTGCCCCCAAGCTCAGTCCTTTCTCTTCCGCCTCAACCTGGGTCAGACCGGTAATCAGGAGCACCGGAATGTGACGCGTGCGCTCCCCGAACTTGAGCGCGCTCAGAACTTTATAGCCGTCCATGTCCGGCATAAGAACGTCCAGCAGAATCAGATCAGGAGCATGCCTTTCCGCCAATTCCAGTGCCATCGTTCCACTCTTGGCCAAGATCAGTTTGTATTCATCTTTCAGCAAGTCCGCCAGAACCATGCGATTGGCTTTGTCGTCATCGACGATGAGCACCCTTTGTTTGTCTATCATTCTGACACCTCATTCGCAAGAGAGCTCACCAATGTGCCCAGTTGCGCGCGCGCCTGCTCGTATTCGACATCCTCAACCAACGCTGCAATGTGAAGGATCTGGCCAACATGCCGGGAACCTTGGAACGCCTCTCTGAGCGGAAAAATCACTTCGAGCGCTGCTCCATCGTCATCGGCAAGCAAGTCATCCAATTGCTGCAGCATCGCAGAAACTTTGGTTGCTGTCTCGCGCTTGCTGGCATCGTGCGTCGCCGACTCGGGGTGGCCTGTATCATTCAAGTCCTGCTTCAGCTTGCCCAACGCCACGAGCACACGTCCCAATTCCGCCTTCAGAGGCGCGATTTCTTCTATCGACGGTAGCGTCTCGCGTGAGCGGAACTCCAAGTCACGTGCTAGTTTGGAAAGAGTAAGGGCGCCAATGGATGTCGACGCCGACTTCAACGTGTGAAACAGCCTGTGCGCCTGGTCGCGCTGATCCGTCTGAAACAGATGCGCGAGTTGTTGCCCCGCTGTGCCATATTCATCTTGAAACAGGGTCAAAACCCGTTGATAAAATCCCAACCGCCTACCGTGGCGAGCCAGTCCGACAGCGACGTCTATGCCATGTTGTGCAAGTCCGCTCAAGGCAGATGGCAGCGCGGAGGTAGGCGCTTGCGCAGTGCTCTGCCCATCTCCAAGCTCACTTACGGCACCCTTTTGCATGCAACGCAGGATGCTCGCGTACATCTGCTCCGGGTCGATCGGTTTGGTCAAATGATCATTCATACCGGCCGCCAAGCTAAGGTCGCGATCACTGCTCATGGCGTGAGCGGTCATTGCGATAATAGGGAGTTGCGCGAAACGCGGATCGGCGCGCAAGACGCGTGTGGCGTCAAGGCCATCCATTCCCGGCATCTGAATATCCATTAGCACGACATCGTACTGGCCGGCGCGTACCCGTTCTATCCCATCCAGGCCGTTGATCGCGGTATCGACTTGGGCTCCGACTTCCGCCAGGAACTCCAGCGCGACTTGCCGATTCAAAGGGCTATCCTCGACCAACAGTATGCGAACACCGCGCAAGCAAGCCAACCACGCCGTTCCAGCCTGATCTGGCTCTTCTCGTTGCCGCCGATACGCCTGCAATGCATCCTTGCCCAACGACATTTCGGAAATTGCGTCATACAACGTTGATTCGGTTACCGGCTTGGCGAGGACATGTTCGATGCCGACCTTTTTGGCCGGCTCCACCAAGTCGCCAAAATCGTAAGCAGTCACCATTAGTACGGATAGTGGAGCCGCTAGGCTGCTATCCTGGCGGATACGGCGGGTCGTCTCTATGCCATCCAGGCCTGGCATATTCCAGTCAATCAGCATGAGCCGGTAGCGGGCGCCGTCTGCATCGGCTTGGCGCAGTAAATCAAGCGCCTGGCTGCCGCTCCCGGCAATATCGGCGCGTAATCCTAAATGTTCCAGCATGTCGGCCAGGATGGTGCGCGCCGTAGCGCTGTCGTCCACCACCAGTGCACGTGCGCCATGCAAGCGCTCCAGCTTCGGAGCCGCCTGCTCCGCGTTTGTGTCCAGACCACATCGCGCCGTGAAGCTGAACATGCTGCCACTGCCAATTTCGCTCTCAACCCAAATCCGGCCTCCCATCATTTCCACCAGTTGTTTGCAGATCGCCAAGCCAAGTCCGGTACCGCCGTATTTGCGGGTAGTCGAGGTATCCGCTTGCGTGAAAGGACGGAACAGCGTCGGCAATTGCTCAGGCGCTATTCCCAGACCGGTATCTTTGACCGAGATTTGCAACAGCACGCTGTTTGCCGAGTTGCTTGCTTCGTTTGCGCAACGAATGCGCACCAAGATTTCTCCGCTATCGGTAAACTTGACTGCGTTATTGGTCAGATTGATGATGATTTGACCAAGCCTCAAGGGATCGCCCAGCAATGCGCGGGGCACCTCGGCCCCTAGATCGAACAGAAACTCAATCCCTTTGGCTTGCGCCTTGAGAGAGACACTGTCGCCGACCTGATTCAGGACATCCTTTAAGGCGAACGGAATATGCTCTAACGTCAACTGTCCCGCTTCGACCTTGGAGAAATCAAGAATGTCATTAATGATCTGCAGCAGCGAATCGGATGCAGAAAAAATCTTGTTTATATAGTCGCCTTGCTGCCAAGTCAGGTTCGTCTTCAACGCTAGACGACTGAGTCCCATGATCGCGTTCATGGGGGTACGAATCTCATGGCTCATGTTTGCCAGGAATAGCGACTTCGATTGGGTCGCTGCCTCGGCTTGCTCCTTGGCGACGCGCAATGCCTCCGCTTGCTCGCGAACTTGGGTGACGTCCATCCAGAAGCCGTTCCATACCCACGAACCGTCGGACAACTGCGACGGCACGGTATGGGTATAAATCCAGCGGATGCAACCGTCTATTTTGATTCGTTGATGGAACTCTGTCGATAAGTGCTGTTCGAGCGCCTCGCGCGCCGTGGCTTCGGTAAGAATACGATCCTCGTCCAGCACATTGCGCCAGCGCGCTTGTTCATCAGCCAGTACCTCATCCGAGCTGACACCCAGCACATCATGCACATTCTTGCCGACGAACAGGTAACGCCGCTCTCCCTGCTCCGTTGCCTGAAACTGCACAACGGTCAGCGGCAGCCCGTCAGTCATGTCCACCAGTCGTTGGCGCGCCGCTTCGGCTTCGGCTGTGCGTTGCGCTACCTGTCGTTCCAGTATCAGTTGTCGGTGGGCGAAATGGCGGGTTTTAGCCCGATAAGTCAACACCGCCGCACTCAGCAACAGCATGGTGGCTACCAGACGGAACCACCATGTTTTCCAGAACGGCGGTGTGATGGTGATCGCCAAGCTGGCACCGTCCTCGCTCCAGTGTCCATCCTTGGTGGCGACCTTGACCCGAAATAAATAACTCCCCGGTTCGAGATTGGTATACGTCGCGACGCGATGATTGGCGTCGGTCACCACCCAGTCGCGATCGAAGCCGTCGAGTTTATAGGTGTAGCGGTTGTGCTGGGGGTCGGCATAGTGCAAGCCGGCGAACTCCAGCGAGAATACGGAATAGTGGTACGGCAGCGTGATTGCCTTGGCATTCGTGATCGCACCGACCATCTCGACACCATCCGGACGCTGGCCGCTGCGCACCGATTGATTAAAGATCAGAAAATCGGTGATCGCTACTTCTGGCGCGGTGGCATTGTCCCGGATCGCCTGAGGTAGAAAGGCGGTAAGACCGCGAGAGCCACCGAAATACAGCATACCGTCGGCATCCTTGAAGCCGCCGTTGACCATGTAGGTGCCATCGATCAAGCCATCTATCGCCGTAAAATTCTTGACGGCGCCATCGCTGGGGTCAAACCGGGACAGGCCGGCATCGGTGCCGAGCCAGAGCTTGCCGTCCTGGGCCTCTTCCACGTCGAGAACCGCATCGTTTTCCAGCCCGTCCCGCACCGAATAGCGTTTGAATCGGATGCTGCCGTCCGCACCGCGCTCCATGCGGTTGAAGCCGCTCGTGGTGCCTACCCAGATCGTGCCGGAACGATCTTCAAGTACACGGCTGACCGTGTTGTGACTGAGGCTGCCGGCATCTTTGTCGTCGCGGCGGAAATGCTGGAAGCGGCCGGTTTTGCGATCCAGCCGATCCAGGCCGCCGGTTGTGCCGACCCACAGATTGCCGCGCGAATCGTCCAGTATTTGCGAAACCCACGGGGTACTCAAGCTGTCGGGGTCCTGTGGATCGTGCGGAAAACGCTGAACAGTGCGGCTGCCGGGGTCGAATCGATTCAGGCCGTGGTCCACGGTGCCGACCCACAAGATGCCGGCGCGGTCGAACGCGAGGGAGTAGATTTGATTGGAGCTAAGACTGTGCGGATCGTCCGGATTGTGCAAGAAATGG
>CAMLDH010000296.1 GCA_946478765.1 uncultured Oxalobacteraceae bacterium
TTCAACGAATGAATTTCGTGGCTGTTTTTGGTGGGGACGTTGGGCTGATGAAGCGTTAGCCCAACCTACCGCGCTTGTTGCCTTTGGCATCGCGGATTTGAACGCGCATGCGATCAGCATCGATGTCCGCCACTTGCAGGCGCAGTCCTTCGCCGAGTCGCAGGCCAAGCGTGTAGAGGATGTAAAAGAACACGCGATAGCTGAGCACTTTGGTCGATGCGATGAGGTGCTGCATCTGGGCTACGGTGACGATATCAGGCAGTCTTTGTACGTGGGGCGCTTTCACCAGATCAGGCGCAGGCCAAGGCAGATGCAATACATTGTCGTAATAAAATTTGAGGCCGTAGAGATCGTGTTTGAGTGTGCTCCACGAATGCGTGCGCAATAGGTCGGCGAAATAGTTGGTCAGTTGCGCTTCGGTCAAGGCGTTAATCTGATAATGAAAATACTCGCCCGCACGTCGTATCGCACGCGAGTAGGCATCGATCGTTTTAGGTCGCATGCCTTTGAGTTTGAGACGTTTGAGCTGCGTCTGATAAGATTGCTCGAAATCTGGCGGGTAGTGTGGTTCCATGACCGTTCATCCTTGTGTTGTGTTGTACACCCGGTATTTGGGTTAGGATGGATTTTAATTTTTATTGGCGGATCATAAAATGGCAGTGCGAGGATTTCTCCGCGTAGCGGCTTCGTCCAACTCGATATTCGACACTGACGTACCTTCGGTACGCTTGTCAACATAGACGTTAGAGCGCACAGCAGGTTCGTAGCAGTCGTCGGCAATGCATATTCAGCACGAGCTCTCAGTCGCCCAGCTCCGAAACGCGCTCGAGCTGACGCCTTGAGCGATGTGTACCTCTGCGGATGTCTTCTGCGTCAGCGTTGCGAACCAGCGCTCGACTTGGTTCAACCACGACGCCGAGGTGGGCGTGAAGTGGACATGGAGAGGAATTGCTGATGCGCTTTCAACGGGCGGTGGCATACAGTACGGCTCGCTGAACGCTCCGCGCAATACCACTGATTGGGCGCTGGGTGGGAGGGGAGCAAGGGACATCGGCCGGAACCGGGTGCTGGATTGGGGCTTCGGCTTTGCGGTGTGTTGGGGGAGTAGTCATTCGAAGCAAACAAATAGGAGGGTGGACATTATGAACGTAGCGCGAAGAGTTTTGATGTCATTGCAGTTTCTTGTCGGCGGAATATTCGGTCTGGTTATCGCCATCAACAATGTCCACGCGGCATCGGGCGGCAGCAAAAGTGCGGGCGCGACTTGCGCCAATCCGAAGTCGCTGACGTTGCCGACCGTATTGAATGGCGCCGCGAACACCTGCCTGGTCACCTCCGGCACCATCGACAGCGTCGCTTCCAAGGGGGCGGAGACGTTCACGATCAACGGTGTGTCGTACAACAACCTGTGGTCGAACCAGATGCCTGCGCGCATCAATGACAACTATTACATCCGCTACGTGGCCAAGCAGAGCGGGGCGCAGTTGCAGATCAACGGCAGCAACAGTAGCAGCGGTGCCGTCAGCTACACCCTGACGGTCAGTGTCGGCGGCAGCGGTAGCGGTACGACCAGCCTGTCGCCGGGCAACTACAGCTACAAGGCGGGCAGCGCGGTCACGATCACGGCAACTCCGCTTCAGGGTTCCGTCTTCTCCAGCTGGAGCGGCGCCGTCATGGGCAGCACGAATCCGCTAACGATCACCATGGACGGCAACAAGTCGCTGACCGCGAACTTCACTACGCAGAGCAGCGGCGGCATTGCAGGAGGGGTGAAGTCCCTAGCGAGCTTCCCGATCGGCGTGGCAGTGAATGCTGGCAACGAGAACAACAGCATTATCAACAGCAGCACCAGCTCACAGCAGCAGGCCGTCGTGCTCCCCAATTTCAGCCAGATGACGGCAGGCAATATCATGAAGATGGGCTACCTGCATCCCCTGGAGAACACCTTTACTTTCAGCCAGGCCGATGAGTTCGTTTCCTTTGCGCGCTCCAATGGCATGAATGTACATGGACATACGCTGATCTGGCATTCCGATTACCAGGTTCCTAGTTTCATGAAGAACTACAGCGGAGACTTTGCCGCCATGCTGAAGAACCATGTCCAAACCATCGTCTCGCACTTCCAAGGTAAGGTGGTGAGCTGGGACGTGGTCAACGAGGCGCTGGCCGACGATGGGGAACCGACGGTAGGGAACAACCTGCGCAGCACCGTGTTCAGCCAGAAGATGGGCCTCAACTTCATCGATCAGGCCTTCATCAACGCGCGCGCCGCCGATCCGCAAGTCGACCTGTTCTACAACGACTACAACCTCGAAGCCAACTGGCAGAAGACGTGGAACATGCTGGCCCTTGTCGATGGCATGAGATCACGCGGCGTACCCATTACGGGCGTGGGTTTCCAGATGCACGTGAGCATTGATTGGCCGAGCATCAGCGCGATCGAGTCGTCCCTGAAGGCCGTGGCAGATCGCGGCTTGAAGGTGAAGATCACCGAACTGGACGTGAGCATGAAGAACGCGTACTCCACTTTCACTTTGGAAGCGGCTACCCGGCAGAAGCAGCGCTATCACGACATCGTCGCGGCCTACCTGCGGGCCGTGCCACCTGCGCAGAGGGCCGGTATCACGGTCTGGGGGGTGTGGGACGCCGACAGCTGGATCAATGAACCTTCAAAGCCGGCCTGGCCCTTGCTGTTCGATGACAACTTCCAGGCCAAGCCTGCACTGCAGGGCTTCAAGGACGCTTTGCTGGGGAACTGAGCTTCCACGGATGCCGTGGCCACGAGATCGCACATCACACCGATCCCGTGGCCGGGCGTTGCAGGCGCAGGCTTCCGCTTTACTGGCTGCGGTCGAGCAGCACGGAGAGTGCAAGCGTCTGAGCCGGCCTGGATCTATGTCGCCGCTTCAGCAGCGGCTCTCGTTGAAGTCGCGTGCCCGTAGAGGCAACAAACCTTCCTGTCCGCTTCTTCCTTCGATTTCAATACGTCTCTGAGCGGATGCTTACTGTTCTCCCTGCTTCCAGTACAGGCCGGTGCCGATCACGGCGCCGCCTTCCTCCGCAACAAAGCCGGCGCCCAAGCCAAGGACGAATTGCCAATCTTCGAGACGATGCGGCCAGTGCATAGCTTGCGGTATCGGTGGTCTGGATGGTCATGGTGTTTTCCCGTGTTTCGGGGTTCAGTTTAAACGCCAGCGATTCTTTTTCTTAATAGCCTTTGCTGCGATCGATCAGATCGGACAAGGGCTCGCCGCGCTGATGCCGTCTCAAGTTCTCGATCAGTACCGGCGCTGCCGTTTCAGGCTGGGTCATGCTGGCCACGTGCGGTGTAATGAACACGCGCGGGTGACGCCACAAAGGGTCGTTCGGCGGCAGTGGCTCCGGATCGGTCACGTCGAGAATGGCGCGCGACAGCTGGCCCGAATCGAGTGCCGCGAGCAGGGCCTGTTGGTCGAGGTGGGCGCCGCGCCCGACATTGACCACACTGGCGCCGCGCGGCAGTGCTGCAAACAGGCGCTGCCCGAGGATCCCGCGGGTCGCTTCGGTCAGGGGAACCAGGCAGATCAGCATCTCGCATTTGCTCAGGAACTCGGTCAGGGATGCCTCCCCCGCATAGCAGCTTACCCCCGCAATCTGCTTTGCCGAACGGTTCCATCCATGGCGCTGGAAGCCGAAGGTGCCAAGCCGCTCGAGCACCGCCTGGCCCAGTACGCCAAGTCCCATGACACCGACCGAGCGCGCCGATGCCGGCAGCACTTCGATCGGATCCCATGCGCCGGACGGCTGCATGCGCACATAATCAAACAAGTCGCGGTGCAACGCCAGCACCGACATCGTCACATATTCGATCATGCCGTTGATGATGCCAGGTTCGACCATGCGCACCACCTGGACCTGCGGCGGGATCGCCGAGAAGTCGATATGGTCGATGCCGGCGCCGGATGAAAACAGCACCTTCAGATTGGGCAGTGAAGCAAGGAAGGCGGCCGGCGCCTGCCATGCAATCAGGTACTCGACCTCCTCAAGGTCGCCGGTATCGGGCCAGACCCGAAAATCGAGGTCGGGCGCCTGTTCGGCAAAGTACTGCGCCCATGCCGCTGCGCGTGGCGCGTCCGATCTGTAAAGAACACTCATTGAAACTCCATGGGCTTGATGATTTTTCCTAGGTGCCGCGCAGGAATAAGATGTGCATTTTGGCGGTCGTAGCGGGATGCGATGCAAGGCGGTGAAGCAGGGAATTCGTGAGGCACGGCCTCACGCCTGCGAAACGGTATCCGCTTGCAAGCGGATACTCCTCTCCGGCCCGACGCAGTGCGAGCACTGCTAGGGATGGGCAACGCAGCAGCGCGCCCGCTACGGCCAGCAAAAATGTGCAGATTATTTCTGCGCGGTGCCTTACCAGCCGCCGACCCAGCCCTCGAACAAGCCTTCGGGCAGCGTGTCGGCATTCGAACCGCGCAGGAAATCGAAGTCGCATCCCTGGTGCGCCTGCTCGACACTGCGGCTAAACATCGCACGATAGCCGCGGGTGTGCGACTCAACCCGAGGTGGCAGCGCGGCGCGCCGTTTTTCCATTTCCTCAGCGCTGACCAGAATGTCAAGCCGGCGCTCGGCGACGTCCAGCTCGATCATGTCGCCGGTGCGCACACAGGCCAGCGGGCCGCCGACGGCCGCTTCGGGCGACACATGCAGGATTGCCGTGCCGTAGGCAGTGCCGCTCATGCGCGCGTCGGAGATCCGCACCATGTCCATGACGCCCCGTTCCATCAGCCGGCGCGGAATCGGGAGCATTCCCCATTCCGGCATCGCAGCGCCCACCGGGCCCACGTTGCGCAGTATCAGCACGCTGTTTTCGTCGATCCCCAGCGCCGGGTCGTCGATCTGGTCCGCCAGCGACTGTACGTCCTCGAACACGACTGCCGGACCGCGGTGCTGGAACAGGTTGCGGTCAGCGGCGCAGGCTTTGATGACGGCGCCATCCGGCGCCAGGCTGCCCTTGA